>NZ_JBEYVJ010000278.1:0-9765 GCF_040643935.1 Kitasatospora sp. NPDC047058
GGGCGCCCGTTCGCCGCCGCGGACGACGGCCATGCCGGCGGTGACCACGCAGACCACGCCGAGGATGCCGACCGGTCCCGGGACCTGCCCGAGGACGGCGGCCCCGATGGCGAGGGCGATGGCCGGTTCGAGGCTCAGCAGGGTGCCGAAGGCGGCCGTGGTGAGCCGTCGCAGGGCGAGGAGTTCCAGGATGAACGGGACCAGCGGCGCGAGCAGGGCCAGCAGCAGCCCGGTGAACGCCAGGGACGGGGTGACGGCGCCGATCGCGGCGGGGCCCACGAGGACGGTGGTGACGACTGCGGCGGTCGGCAGCGAGACGGCGAGCCCCTTGAGCCCCTCGACCTGGTCGCCGGCGCGCTGGGTGAGGACGATGTAGCCGGCCCAGCACGCGCCGGCCCCCAGCGCGAGGGCGAGGCCGGCCGGGTCCGTTCCGCCCTGCCAGGGTTCGGTGAGCAGGAGGACCCCGCCCGCGGCGAGTGCGCTCCAGCGCAGCAGTCCGGCGTGGCGGCCCGCGTACAGGGAGACGGCGAGGGGGCCGAGGAACTCCAGGGCGCTGGCCGTGCCCAGCGGGATGCGGGCGATGGCGAGCATGAACAGGGTCATCATCCCGGCGGTCACCGCGCCGAGCAGCAGGCAGGCCCGCAGCCCGGCGCGGGTGAAGTCGGATCGCCGGGGCCGGGCCAGGACGAGCAGGATCAGCCCGGCCCAGACCAGCCGCAGCCAGGCGGCGGTGACCGGGCCGATCCTGTCGAACTGGTCCGCGGCCAGGGCCAGGCCGGCCTGGACGGACGTCATGGCGGCGAGCGTCATGGCGGCGCCGGTGCCGGCCCGGGATCCGGCCCGGGAGCCGGCGCGAGGGGATACGGACTGGTCGGGGGCGGTCATAAGGATCAGTACACCGCCGACCGACCGTTGCCGTCCACGTGCTATTCCTGGACAGTCCGTTCATGAATCATGAACGATGGGGCTCATGGACACCCGCCGCCTCGCCCTGCTCTGCGAACTGTCGCGCCTCGGTTCGATGCGCGCCGTCGCCGAGTGCCTGCACGTGACGACCTCGACCGTGTCGCAGCAGATCACCGCACTGGCCAAGGAGGTCGGGCAGGTCCTCGTCGAGCCGGACGGCCGCGGCGTGCGGCTGACCCCGGCCGGCCGCCGGCTGGTCGAGCACGGGGCCCGGATCCTGGACGCGGTGGAGGCCGCGCGCATCGACCTGAGCGCGGGGGCCGAGCCGAACGGCACCGTGCGGGTGGCGGGGTACATGACGGCGGTGCGCGACTTCCTGCTGCCGCTGGTCGTGCGGCTCGCCGAGCAGTACCCGCGGGTGCGGCTGCTGGTGCGCGAGCACGAGCCGCCGGAGGCGCTGACGCTGCTGGCGGACGACGCGGTGGACCTCGCGCTGACCTACGACTACAACCTCGCGCCGGCCCCGGTCGACCGGTCGGTGGCGACGCTGCCGCTGTGGACGGCCCGCTGGGGCCTGATCGCACCGACGGGGCTGGACCTGCCCGCGGGCCCGTCCACCGAGGTCTTCGCGGGCTGTGCGGGGCTGGACTGGATCGCCAACTCCCGGCACACCGCCGACGAGGCGGTGGTGCGCACGCTGTCCTCGATGGCCGGGTCCGACCCGCACATCACCCACCGCGCCGACAGCCTCGACCTGGTGCAGCGCATGGTCGCCGCCGGCCTGGGCGTGTCGCTGCTGCCGGCGGACCGCGAACTCGTCCCCGGGGTGCGGTTCGTGCCGCTGGAGGATCCGCCGGTGGTGCTGCGCGCCTACGCGGTGGCCCGGCACGGGCGGCTGGAGTGGCCGGCACTGGCCCTGGTGCGCGAACTCCTCCGGGAGCGGGCCGCCCCGCGCGGCGGACCGGAGTCCTGAACGGCGACGACCCCGGTCCGACCTGCGCCCGCGCGCACCCGACGGCCTCGCACCCGCACCCGCAGGCGCACCCGCACGCTACGGCCTCGTCGACCCCGTGGTCACCCCACGCGGACGATGCTCTTGCCGCGGGTGGCGCCGTTGGCGAGGTTCGCGATCGCGGCCTCCACATCGCCGAGTTCGTGCTCGGCCGTGACGTCGACACGCACCGAGCCGGCGGCCAGCATCGCCAGCGCCCGGGCGGCACCGGCGGCCAGCCTCGCCGGGTCGGTCCCGCTGAGCAGGTGGCTGTTGTACGTCAGCAGCGACTGCCCGTTCATCAGCAGGTCGTTCACCGGGACGTCGACCGGGTCGAAGCCGGCGAGGTTGCCGTAGACGACGAGCCGGCCGTGCGATGCGAGCCGGGCGAGGTTGGCCACCCGGGTCGCACCGCCGACGGGGTCGAGGATCACGTCGAAGGTCTCCTCGCCGAGCTCCTCCGGAAACTGCCCCCGCGTCAGGACGTGGTGATATCCGAACTGCCTTGCATAGTCGGCCTTTTCGGCGCTGCCGGCCACACCGACGATGCGCCGGGCGCCGGCCGCGGCGGCGAACTGCGCCGCGAGGGTGCCGACTCCGCCGGACGCGGCGTGGATCAGCACGCTGTCGCCGGGGCCGGTGCGCGCCACGGCGTCGACCAACTCGTGGGCGGTCGGGGCGATCCAGCCCGCTGCCGCGGCGGTGCGGGCGTCGATGCCGTCCGCCCGGAGCGCCAGGGCCGACGGCGCGGTCACGACCTCCGCGAAGCCGCCCCCGCCGACCAGCGCGAGCACCTGCTCGCCGAGGCGCTCCCCGGGCACGCCCTCGCCGACCGCGACGATCCGGCCGGCCGCCTCGAAGCCCGGCACGAACGGGCGCGGGAGCGGGAAGTGCCCGTCCCGCACGAGGACGTCACCCCACTGGACCCCGGCATAGGCGACCCGGACGGCCACCTCACCCGGGCCCGGCACCGGCTCGGCCACCTCGGACAGCCGGAACCGGTCGTCGGCCCCCAGCACAACGGCCTTCATGCTCAACCCCCTGCGTTGACTCAGTATCCTGATACTCGAACGCTAGCGAGTCTCAGGATGCTGAGTCAAGGAAGGATGTTGAGACATGGCCGACGTGCCGGTCGAGGAATATCTGTGCACCCGGATCCGGCGCGCGGAGCAGGCGCTGATGGCCCATCACGAGGCGGTGCTCCGCGGCTACGGGCTCACCATGACCCAGTACACCGTGCTGCTCGCCCTCGCCCGCGAGGGCGGCAGGTCCGGCGCCCAGCTGGCCCGCACCTGCGGCGTGACCCAGCAGAGCATGGCCACCGTCCTGAACGGCATGCAGGGCAAGGGGCTGATCGAGCGGCAGTCCTCCGCGGTCCACGCGAAGGTCATGATCGCCGAGCTCACCGACGCCGGCCGTGACCTGCTCGACCACGCCTACCAGGAGGTCATCGTCCTCGAACGTGCGCTGACCGAGCGCTTCACCGAGGAGGAGCACCGCCGCTTCTGCGAGTTCCTCGACCGCGCCACGGCGACCCTCGTCGAGCAGACGCCGGCCGCGCGCACCCGCTGACGGAGCCGGGGCGCACGGGGCGCAGCCGGGGCGCAGACTCGGCCCGCCCAAGGCGCGGCCTTGGGACCGTCTCCCCCGGGCGGGGGAGGCGGTTCCCTCCCCGGGGTGAGGCGGGCAGCACCGGGGGGCTGCGATCTTCGTCCCGGGACCGGGCGCGGTGCACGGCCCCGGACCGCGACCGGAGAACCGCCCATGACCGCCGTCACCGACCTGCCACGCCGCCCGTCCGGGCGGCTGCGTTCCGCCTGGGCGGCCGCGCACACGACCGTGCCCGGGGTGCCCCGGTGGGTGCGGACCACCGCGTTCGCGATCCCGTTCACGGTGCTGCCGTCGAGCGCCTGGCGCATCGCCACCTGCACGTTCCACGCCCCGCTGGACGGCGGCGGACCGCAGGCCTCGGGGAACCTCCCCGGCTGGCTGCCGCTGGAGCTGTACGTGGTCCTGCTGTCGCTGGTCTCCGAGGTGCTGGCCTTCGCCGCCGTCGGGCTGACCGCCCCGTGGGGCGAGGTGTTCCCGCGCTGGATCCCGGGGCTGAGCGGGCGCAGGGTCCCGGTCGCGGCCGCCGTCCTCCCGGCCGGGCTGGGCGCCACCGTGCTGACGGTCGTGCCGCCCCTCTTCACCGTCATGGTCGCCGGGGGCCGGACGCTCCAGGGGCGGGCGTTGGACGACGGCGTCCCGCTGGCGACGCACGACTGGCGCACCGTCGTCCTGGCGGTCTGCTACGCCCCGCTCCTGCTCTGGGGGCCGCTGCTGGCCGTCGTCACGGTGGCCTACTGGCGCCGCCGTCGCGGGAGTCGCCCCGCGGTCGCCGGGTTGGCGTGAAGTCGTCAAGGCCCCGGCCGCGGCATTGACCGCGCCCCGGGGCAGACGGTTGGCTCGGCCCGAGCCGGCCGCCGGGGGGCGGGCCGCGGCAACGCGGTGAGGGCGCGAGCGAGGGAGCCGAGCACCATGACGAGCACGATGACGAGCACGCCATGCACCACCACGACCGGGCCCGGCGCCGCCGGCCGCCCGACGGCGGGACGCCGCCGCCTGACCGCCCGTGCGGCGGCCGTCCTGGTCGCCGCCGCCCTGGCGGGCACGGCCGCCACCGCCCAGGCCGCTCCGTTCGGTCCGGCCACCACCCGGGTCAGCACCGGCACCGCGGGGACGCAGCCGAACGACTCCTCCTGGGGCACCGGCCTGAGCGCCGAGGGACGGTACGCGGTGTTCACCTCCGCCGCCACCAACCTGGTCCCGGGCGACACCAACGGCCGGACCGACGTCTTCACCCGGGACCTCTGGACCGGCCGCACCGAGCGGGTCAGCCTGACCGGGGCCGGCGGCCAGGCGGACGGCGCGTCGTACGACGGCGCGATCAGCGGCGACGGCCGGTTCGTCGTGTTCACCTCCACCGCCGCGCTCGTCGCCGGGGACACCAACCGCGCGGAGGACGTCTACGTCCGCGACCGCAGGAGCGGCCGCACCGAGCGGCTCACCACCGGGGACCCGGGCCGGGAGCAGCCGGGCCTGGACTCCTACCTGCCGTCGGTGAGCCTGGACGGCCGCTACGTCGCGTTCGCGTCCACCCGGACGGACCTGCTGCCCGGCGAGCGGGTGTCGAAGGCCAACATCTACGTCACCGACCGGTGGACGGGCACCACCCGCCTGGCCACCGCCGGTGCGGACGGCTCGCCGGCCAACGGGCCCTCGGCGGACCCGCAGATCAGCGCGGACGGCAGCACGGTCGGGTTCGTCTCCAAGGCCACCAACCTGCTCCCGCCCGCCGGGGGCGGGCCCGCGAAGGCGGCGCAGTCCCAGGCCGGCGGCACGCCGGACGAGGGTGCGCCGGACAACGCGCCGGACAACGCGCCGGACGAGGGCTTCGGGCACCGGTCCGGTCAGCCGGCCCGGACCGGCGCCGGGCCGCAGGCGGCCGCCGGCGAGCGCGCCACGCTCCTGAAGCCGCGGCTCTACCCCTTCTACGTCCACGAGGTGGCGACCGGGCGGACGCGGGGTGCGAGCACCGACGAGGCGGGCGAACTGGTGGGCGTCGCGGACGCCTCGGTCGGTCCGGACGGCCGCTACGCCGTCTACTCGCTCCCGGTCGTGAACCAGGGGCCGGACGGCGGCGCCGGCGGCCGGCACCTCGAGCTCTTCGTCCGCGACCTGCGGTCGGGCGGCGTCCGGCACCTCGCCGCCGCCCTGCCGGGCACCACGTCGGACGGCTCGTTCTCCAGCCCCCGGCTGGCCCTGGGGAACCGCTGGCTCTTCTTCGCCTCCGGTGCGGAGAACCTGGTGGCCGGCGACACCAACCAGGCCGACGACGTGTTCCGCCACGACCTGTGGACCGGCCGCACCGAGCGGGTCAGCGTGGCCTCGGACGGCGCGCAGAACACGGGTGCCTCGTACGGGCCGGTGCTCGACGCGCTGGGCACCACGGTGCTGTTCGGCGCGGAGGACGGCACGCTGGTGGCGCCGGACTCCAACCAGGCGGCCGACGTCTTCGCCCGGCGGCTGCTGCCGTTCTGACGGTCCGTCCGGCTGATTCGCCGGCGCCTCGGAGCACCTGCATACGAGCAGGAGGTCGACCCGGCCGACTTCCTGCTCGCGCCGTCTCCGGAGGGGCGGCGAGCTAGGACATGATCTGACCTAGATGCCTCCTACTGTTTCTCCTGTCACCGAAGAGGACCGACGAAGGCGGAACACCATGACGAACACCACCACCACCGGCAGCAGCACCGCGACCACCGCCACCGGCGGGCAGGTCACCGGGGAGCGGGCCGATCTGCTGGCGACGCTGGAGAAGCACCGGCAGTTCCTGCGCTTCACCACCCGCGACCTGACGGACGAGCAGGCCGGCCGCCGCACCACCGTCAGCGAGCTGTGCCTGGGCGGGCTGGTCAAGCACGTCGCGTCGGTCGAGCGCGCCTGGGTGGGCTTCATCCTCGAAGGCCCTTCCGCGATGGGCGACTTCACCGCCATGACCGAGGAGGACTTCGCCCAGCGGGCCGACGACTTCCGGATGCTGCCGGGCGACACGCTGGAGGGTGTCCTGGCCGACTACGCGGAGGCGGCCCGCCGCACGGACGAGCTGGTCGCCGTGCTGCCGGACCTGGACCTCTCCCACGAACTGCCGAAGGCCCCGTGGAACGAGCCGGGGGCGCGCTGGTCGGTGCGGCGGGTGCTGCTGCACATCATCGCCGAGACCGCGCAGCACGCCGGCCACGCCGACATCATCCGTGAGGGCCTCGACGGCGCCAAGACGATGGGCTGAACCGGGCCGCGCCCGTGCCCGGCCACCGGGGAGCCGGACACGGGCGCGGGCGCGGGACCTTCCCGCGATCAGGGGCAGTGCTTCCAGGCCAGGTGGTAGACGGTATTGATGCTGCCGTCGGTCGAGTCCATGGTCATGAAGCTGGTGGTCCTGGTCGGGTCCGAGGTGCCGGCGCCGACCCGGAGCTCGGTGTTGATGTTGAAGTTGCGCAGTTCCCCGCAGGGCGACCAGACCAGCGCCGCGACGCTTACGGTGTCGGTCACCTGCCAGCTGTTGTCGATCTCTCCGGCGAACTGGTGGGTGCTCGCGGCGGTCTGGGGTGACCCCTGGAAGTAGTAGCTGGCCTTCTGGATCGCGGTCGCCCCCTTCTCCAGGTGCGCGAATCCGCGGTAGTCGGCGGAGGCGA
This sequence comes from Kitasatospora sp. NPDC047058, assembly GCF_040643935.1. Classification (NCBI taxonomy): domain Bacteria; kingdom Bacillati; phylum Actinomycetota; class Actinomycetes; order Kitasatosporales; family Streptomycetaceae; genus Kitasatospora; species Kitasatospora sp. NPDC047058. Next base: position 7,132 of record NZ_JBEYVJ010000278.1, read on the forward strand.
TCGCGTAGGTGAAGCCCTGCGGGACGTGGACGTTCAGGTTGAGCTGACAGTTCTTGCGGAAGTCGGTGGGCTTGGAGCCGACGCCGACCTGGGCCAGGTACTCGCTGTACGTCACCGTGAAGGCGGTGTTGTCCGGGGAGACGGCGATGGCCGCCGTTCCGGGCCGGCAGCCGGAGCCGTTGACGGTGGCCACGTCGATGACGATCTTGTCCGGCGGCGGCGTCGTCCACCCGGTGCCGGCGGCGACGCCGGCCAACGGGGTGGAGAGCAGGACGGCGACGGCGCCGCCGGCGGCCAGGATGCGTAGGGTCACAGGCATTTTCCTTCCGCTTGCCCGCCGGCGTGCCGGTCGCGCACCCCCACGTGCGGACCACCCGGCGGGTTGTCGCGTCCATGTCAGCAGCTGGGATGACCCCCGTACAGGGGAGCAGCGGGGCGCATCACGGCGCAGCCGGAGCAAACCGACCGGCGCGGGCCGGCGCGCTCACGCCCCCGGCGGGCGGCCGCGTCGCGTGACGGGCGCTCAGCGCCTCGTCTCGTACCTGGTGAGGATCACGCCGCAGGGCAGCGTCCGCGTCTCCACCAGGTTCAGGTTCACCCAGTTGTCCAGTGCGGTGAAGAACGGCGTGCCGCCGCCCACCAGGACCGGCGCGGTGGCCAGCAGGTACTCGTCGATCAGCCCGGCCCGCATGGCAGCCCCGGCGAGCGTCGCGCCGCCGATGTCCATCGGGCCGCCGTCCTCGGCCTTGAGCCGGGTGATCTCGGCGACCGCGTCACCGGTGACCAGGCGGGTGTTCCAGTCGACCGTGTCGACCGTCGAGGAGAACACCACCTTCGCCATGTCCCGCCAGCGGCGCGCGAACTCGATCTCCGCCGGGGTGGCGTCGGGCTGCTGGTCGCCGGTCGGCCAGTAGGAGCTCATCGTCTGCCACAGCTTGCGCCCGTACAGCGACAGCTCGGTCGCCTGCAGCTGGTCGGACCAGAACTGGAACAGCTCGTCGGTCGGCACGCTCCAGCCGATGTCGTCGCCGGGCGCGGCGATGTAGCCGTCCAGGGTCAGGTTCATGCCGTAGATCAGTTTCCGCATGGCGCCAGCCCTCCGTGGGTCGGTCTCAGCGTACAGAGCGGCACGCGGGAAACTCGTCGGCACGCGATCCGAGCCCACCCGTGTCCTCGCGCCCGGTGGCTCAGCCGGAAGAGCGGCAGGTCATCGGCGGTCGGCGGGTCATCGGCGGCGAGGCTCTCCAGCCCGGGCGCTCACCAGCCAGCAGGCCGCGGTGAAGCGGACCTGCGCGCCGTCCACGAACGGCTCGAAGGCGGCCCGGACCGTCTCGACCACCCGGGCGCGGGTCCGCTCGTCCACCCCGGGCAGGGCCAGGCCGAGCGCGCCGAGCCGGGTGAAGTACCCGACCAGCTCCGCCTCGGGCAGGGTGCACTCCACGTCGACCGGCCGGAGCCCGGCCCCGGACCATCCGCTCCCGGCCAGCACCCGCCGGATCAAATCCGGGTCGGCGAGGCCGAACTGCCCCGGGCCGGACGGCCGATGGGCCGGGAGGTCCGGCAGGAGGGGCGCGGCGGCGCGCTGGGCCGTCGACATGAACGGGTTCTCCTCGATGCCGCGCCAGCTCACGAAGCACAACCGGCCCCCGTCGTGGGCGGCCCGCCGCAGGTTGGCGAAGGCCCGCACGGGGTCGCCGAAGAACATGACGCCGAAGCGCGAGGCGACGGCGTCGAACGAGGCGGGCTCGAACGCGTACTCCTCGGCGTCGGCGTGGACGAAGCCGACCGGCAGGCCCTCCCGCCCGGCGCGCACCCGGGCCGCGGCGATCACGGCTTCGGAGATGTCGACGCCGACGCAGCGGCCCTGCGCGCCGACCCGCCGGGCCAGGGCCAGCGTCGTGGCGCCGGTGCCGCAGCCGACGTCGAGCACCCGGTCGCCGTCCTGCGGAGCGACCGCCTCGACCAGCAGGTCCTCCAGCGGCTGAAGCATCCCGTCCAGCACGGCCTGCTTGTCGACCCAGGCGTTGCCCGAGCGGCCGTTCCACCCGGGTGCCGGTCCGTCGCCGGCCGGCTGTGCTTCCGCCATGATCGCCTCCTGTTGCCCGCCTTCACCCGACGGTGATCGCTCCGCTTCCCCCGCAAGCCCGCTCGGGCTCCAGGCTGCCGTTCCCGGGCGGGAAAACGGGAGGCGGCGCACCGACCGGCCCGGACAGAATGACCGGATGATCGCCACGGAGCCCCAGGGACCGGTCGAGGTCCCGCCCCCAGTGACCGAGCTCGCGGACGGACGCCCGGTGCGGGCCGTCTGGCAGAACGAGGCCGACGGGCTGACCTTCCAAATCGGCACGGACGCCCGGCAGTTCGTCAAATGGAACCCCGCCGGCAGCTGGCTCGACCTGACGGCCGAGGCCGCGCGCCTGCGCTGGGCCGCCGGCTTCACCGTGGTGCCGCGCGTCGTGGACGAGGGCTCCGGCCCCACCGGCTCCTGGATGGTCACCGACGGTCTGCCGGGGCGCTCGGCCGTGGACGAGCGCTGGAAGCGCGATCCCGGCACGGCCGTCCGCGCGATCGGCGCCGGGCTGCGCGCCCTGCACGAGGCGCTGCCCGTCGCGGACTGCCCGTTCGACTGGTCGG
>NZ_JBEYVJ010000279.1:0-9730 GCF_040643935.1 Kitasatospora sp. NPDC047058
GCGGGCGGTGGTGCTCCTCCTCGACCACGACGCCGAGGGGGCGCTCGGCGTCGTCCTGAACAGGCCGACGCCGGTGGAGGTGGGCAGCGTACTCGACGGCTGGGGCCGGCTGGTCGGGCCGCCCGCCGTGGTGTTCCAGGGCGGGCCGGTGGCGCTGGACTCCGCGCTCGGGCTGGCCGTGGCCCCGGGGGAGCCGGGCACCGTCGAGCCGCTCGGCTGGCGGCGGGTGCACGGGGCGATCGGCCTGGTGGACCTGGAGGCGCCGCCGGAGGTGCTGGCCGGGGAGCTGGGCGGGCTGCGGATCTTCGCCGGGTACGCCGGCTGGTCACCGGGCCAGCTGGAGGCGGAGATCGGCTCCGGTGCCTGGTACCTGGTGGACTGCGAGCCGGGCGACATCTCCAGCCCTGAGCCGGAGCGGCTCTGGCGCGCGGTGCTGCGCCGCCAGCGCGGCCCGCTGGCGCTGCTCGCCACGTACCCGGACGACCCGACCCTGAACTGACGTGCGAGTTCCGCGGGCGCGACGGTGGCCCGGTTTCCCGGGGCCCCCATAGACTTGGCACCCATGAGCACTCTTGAGCCCGAGCGCGGCCTCGGCACCGGCACCCTGGTCGAGCCCGTCCCGCAGGTGTCCAACGGGGACGGCGACCACGAGCGCTTCGCGCACTACGTCCAGAAGGACAAGATCATGGAGAGCGCGCTCTCCGGATCCCCCGTGGTCGCGCTCTGCGGCAAGGTGTGGGTGCCCGGGCGCGACCCGAAGAAGTACCCGGTCTGCCCGATGTGCAAGGAGATCTACGACGGCATCGGCAAGCCGCAGGGCGGCGACGACAACAACAAGTGACCCGTCCGACGATTGGTCTATGCCAATCGGGGTGATGCGGGCCAGGATGGCGGGATGGACCTCATCCCCGCCCCCCTGAGCTCCGTCCGCCTCCGGGACCAGGACTTCCCCCTCGACCGCGGCACCACCCTCACCGCCCCGCCCGGCCTGGCCGGCGCCGAGCGGTGGCTGCGGACCACGCTGACCGCCGCGACCGGACTCCCGTTCGCCCCCGGCCGGCCCGGCGAGGGCGTCGAACTGGTCCACGACGGGTCGCTGGCCGGCGAGGCGTACCGGCTCTCGGTGCGCCCCGGCCACGCCGTGATCACCGCCGGCGGCCCCGCCGGCGCCCTCTGGGGCGCCCAGACGCTGCGCCGGCTGCTCGGCCCGGACGCCTACCGCCGTGCCCCGCTGCGCGACGGCGGCTGGGTGCTGCCGGGCGCCGACGTCGAGGACGCCCCCCGCTTCGCCTGGCGCGGCGCACTGCTGGACGTCGCCCGGCACTTCCTGCCCAAGTCCGACGTGCTGCGCTTCATCGACCAGCTCTCGGCGCACAAGCTCAACGTGCTGCACCTGCACCTGACCGACGACCAGGGCTGGCGGGTGGAGATCAAGCGCTACCCGGGGCTCACCGAGCGGGCCTCCTGGCGGGAGCGCTCGATGGTCGGGTACCGGACCGCCCGGTGCCGCGACGACCGTCCGCACGGCGGCTTCTACACCCAGGACGACCTGCGCGAGATCGTCGCCTACGCCGCGGAGCGGGCCGTCACCGTCGTCCCGGAGATCGACCTGCCGGGCCACTCGCAGGCCGCCATCGCCGCCTACCCGGAGCTCGGCAACACCGACGTGGTGGACACCGCGGCGCTGGGCGTCTGGACCGACTGGGGCGTCAGCCACCACGTGCTCAACCCCTCGGAGGGCACCCTGCGCTTCTTCGAGGGCGTGCTGGAGGAGGTGCTGGAGCTCTTCCCCTCCGAGTTCGTCCACCTCGGCGGCGACGAGTGCCCCAAGGAGCAGTGGAAGGACAGCGCCGCCGCCCAGGCCCGGATCCGCGAGCTGGGCCTCGCCGACGAGGACGAGCTGCAGAGCCACCTGATCCGCCACTTCGACCGCTGGCTGGCCGGGCGCGGGCGCCGGCTGATCGGCTGGGACGAGATCCTGGAGGGCGGCCTGGCGCCCGGCGCGGCCGTGTCGTCGTGGCGCGGCTACGGCGGCGGGATCGCGGCCGCGCGGGCCGGGCACGACGTGGTGATGTGCCCCGAGCAGCACGTCTACCTGGACCACCGGCAGGCTCCGGGCGAGGACGAGCCGGTCCCGGCCGGCTTCGTCCGGACGCTGGAGGACGTGTACCGCTTCGAGCCGGTCCCGGCGGAGCTGGACGAGGCCGCGGCCCGCCGGGTGATCGGCACCCAGGCCAACCTGTGGAGCGAGTTCGCCGACAGCGCCCGGGACGTCGACTACCGGGCCTTCCCGCGGCTCGCGGCCTTCGCCGAGGTCGCCTGGTCCGCGCTGCCCGCCGACCCGGCCGCACGTGACTTCGCGGACTTCGGGCGGCGGCTCCGGGGGCACCTGGCGGTGCTGGACGCGCTCGGCGTCGAGTACCGGCCGGAGGGCGGCCCGCACCCCTGGCAGCGCCGGCCCGGCGTCGTCGGCCGGCCGCTCGACGGCCCGCCGCCCGCGGTCTGAGGGCGGCGGGGCCCGACGGGCGGGTGGGAACTTCTGAACGGTCGTCGGACGTCAAGAACAGATGAACATCTGCTCCGGTCCGGCCCGGACCGGAGCAGATACCGCCCGGTATCCGTCCCAATCGGGCAGTTCCGTTCGCCTGTCCCGAAATGATCATCGAGCATTGTGTGCCAGAGTTGCCCAACCCGGCCCGATCGCCCGTACCCTACGGGCCAGGCCGGGCTGCCGACGCGGACACCCCGGCCGAAGGCCGCGGGCGGCAGGCGATCGATGAGCAAGTGGAGCACGGTGGGACCCAGGTGAACCGGACGATCATGCTGCCGGCCTCCCTCGACGAGGCCGTCGACGCGCTGGCCTCCCACCCGGCCGCAGTGCCGGTGGCCGGCGCCACCGACCTGATGGAGGCCGTCAACGCCGGACGGCTGCGCCCCGCCGCGCTGATCGGCCTCGGCCGGATCACCGAACTGCGCGGCTGGCGTTACGAGGACGGCGGCACCGCCGTCCTGGGCGCCGGACTCACCCACGCCCGGATGGACCGGCCCGACTTCGCCGCGCTCATCCCGGCCCTCGCCGACGCCGCCCGCACCGCCGGACCCCCGCAGGTGCGCAACGTCGGCACCCTCGGCGGCAACATCGCCACCGCCTCCCCGGCCGGCGACACCCTCCCGGTGCTCACCGCCCTGGAGGCCACCGTCACCCTCGCCCGGGCCGGCGCCACCCGCGAGGTCCCGGTCAGCCACCTGCTCACCGGCCTCGACCCGCTGCGGCCCGGCGAGCTGCTCACCTGGGTGCGCGTCCCGCTGCTGCACGCCCCGCAGGTCTTCCTCAAGGCCACCGGGCGCAGCGGCCCGGCCCGCGCCACCGCGTCCGTCGCGCTCGTCCTCGACCCGGCCCGGCGCGCCGTGCGCTGCGCGGTCGGCGCCGTCGCCCCGGTGCCGCTGCGGCCGCTGGAGGCCGAGGCCTGGGTGGCCGGCTGCATCGACTGGGACGGCAGCCGCGAGATCGACCCCGCGGCGACCGCCGCCTTCGGCGAGTACGTGGCCGCCGCCTGCGTTCCGGACAGCTACGGCGCCGAGGGCGCCTGGGAGGCCGTGACCGAGGGGCCGACCGCGGCCGCCGTTCGGCTACGGCGTACCGTATCGGTGCTGGCCCGCCGGGCACTGGGAAGGGCGCTGAAGTGACCACTGACCCCATCGAAACCCTCGACGCGGGCGCGTTCGACCACGCGCCGCAGGTCAGCCGGGAGCTGCGGCCCTGCACCTCGTACACGCTGCGGGTCAACGGTTTCGAACGGCCCGTCACCGACGCCTGGATCGGCGAGAGCCTGCTCTACGTGCTCCGCGAGCGGCTCGGGCTGGCCGGCGCCAAGGACGGCTGCGAGCAGGGCGAGTGCGGTGCCTGCTCGGTGCAGGTGGACGGACAGCTGGTGGCCGGCTGCCTGGTGCCCGCCGCCCTGGCGCAGGACAGCGAGATCAACACCGTCGAGGGCCTGTCGGCCGGCGGCGGCGCCAGCGACGTCCAGCAGGCGCTGGCCGAGTCCGGCGCGGTGCAGTGCGGCTACTGCACGCCCGGCATGGCGATGGCCGTGCACGACCTGCTCCAGCGCAACCACCGGCCCACCGACGTGGAGGCCCGGCAGGCGCTCTGCGGCAACCTCTGCCGCTGCACCGGCTACCGGGGCGTGCTCGCCGCGGTGCAGAACATCGCCGACGCGCGGGCGCTGGAGGCCGAGGAGGCGGAGGAGGCGCTCGCCGCGGAGGCCGCCGACGAGGCCGCCGCCGGTGCGGCCACCGCGGCCGCGGCGGAGGAGACCGCGCAGCCGGCCGACCCACCGGTGTACACCGACGAGGACGCCTGGATCGAGCACGTCCCGCAGCCGCCCGCCGAGCAGCAGTTCGCCGAGCAGCAGTTCGCCGAACAGTCCTTCACCGAGCAGGTCCCCGTCGACCAGCCCTTCGCCGAGCAGCCCTTCGCGGAGCAGCAGTTCGCCGGGCAGCAGCACGTGGAGGAGATCCCGACCACGGCCGGCACGGGCGTCGGCGTCGGCATGCAGTACGGCACCCCCGACGGCCAGGGCGGCTACGACACGGGCGTCTACGACACCGGGACGTTCCCCGCCGGCGCCTTCGACACCGGCGTGCTGCCGCAGGTCCAGGGCATCCCCGCGCAGGCCGTCGACGGCCAGGGCTACTACCCGCAGGCGGGCTACCCCGAGCAGCAGCACTACACGCCGACCCCGCCGCACGGCACCTACCTGCCGGGCGGTCACCCGGACGGCGGCTACCCGCAGCAGCCCGGCTACGACGCCGCCGGCGGCTACGACGGCCCGGTCTACGAGCAGGCCCCCGCCACCGGCTTCGACGGCACGCCCGCGCACGGCACGCCGTACGTCCCCACGCCCCCGCACGGCGTCCCGGTCGAGGGCACCGCCCCCGCCGGCGTCCCGTACGGCGCCACCCCCGCCCACGGCATCCGGCTCCCCGAGGACGACCACGCATCATGACGTCGCCTACCGACATCGGCGCAGCACCCCAGCAGGACGGCGACGAGGACGGCGCACCGGAGCCGTTCGGGCTGGGCAGCTCCCCGCTGCGCAGCGACGCCCTGCCCAAGGCGCTCGGCATCTACCCGTACGCCGCCGACCTCTGGGCCGAGGGACTGCTCTGGGGCGCGGTGCTGCGCTCGCCCCACCCGCACGCCCGGATCGCCGGCATCGACACCTCCGCCGCGCTGGCCCTGCCCGGCGTGCACGCCGTGGTCACCGCCGCCGACCTGCCGGCCGGCCCGGACGGCAGCCCCGACGGCGCGCCGGCCGGCCCGATCGTCGCCGACCGGCCGGTGCTGGCCGCCGGCGTGGTCCGCCACCACGGCGAGCCGGTGGCCGCCGTCGCCGCCGACCACCCGGACACCGCCCGCCTCGCCGTCGGCCTGATCACCGTCGACTACGAGCCGCTGGAGGCGGTGACCGACCCGGAGCAGGCCTTCACCGCCCCGGCCCTGCACCCGGACGGCAACCTGTTCCGGCACCTCCCGCTGCGCACCGGGGAGCCGGAGGCGGCCGGCGAGGTCGTCGTCGAGGGCCTCTACCAGGTCGGCCGGCAGGACCCGGCGCCGCTCGGCGCCGAGGCGGGCCTGGCCGTGCCGCGCCCGGACGGCGGCGTCGAGCTGCACCTGTCGTCCACCGACCCGCACGGTGACCGCGACCGCACCGCCGCCTGCCTCGGCCTGGAGCCGGACCGGGTCCGGCTGGTGGTCACCGGTGTGCCTGGCGCCACCTCCGACCGCGAGGACCTCTCCTTCCAGGTCACCCTGGCGCTGCTGGCGCTGCGCACCGGCCGCCCGGTGAAGATGACCCTCACCCGTGAGGAGTCCTTCCACACCCACACCTCCCGCCACCCGGCGCTGCTGCGCTACCGCCACCACGCCGACGCCGAGGGCCGGCTGGTCAAGGTCGAGGCGCAGATCCTGCTGGACGGCGGCGCCTACGCGGACGTCTCGGCCGAGGCGCTGGCCGCCGCCACCGCGTTCTCGGTCGGCCCGTACAACTGCCCCAACGTGTTCGTGGACGCCTGGGCGGTGCGCACCAACAACCCGCCGGCCGGCCGGATGCGCGGCGAGGGGGCCCTGCAGGCCTGCTTCGCCTACGAGTCGCAGCTGGACCAGCTGGCCGCCCGGGTCGGCTTGGACCCGGTGGAGATCCGCCGCCGCAACGCGATGGCGACCGGAGACCCGATGCCCACCGGACAGGCCGTCACCTGCCCGGCCCCGGTGGCCGCCCTGCTGGAGGCGGTGTCCTCGGAGCCGCTGCCCGCCCTGCCGGTGGACGAACCGGACGCCGAGTGGCTGCTGCCCGGCGGGCCCGGCGGCGCCGGCGACCCGGCGGCGGTGCGGCGCGGCATCGGCTACGCGGTCGGCATGGTGCACATGCTGGGCGCCGAGGGCGAGGACGAGGTCTCCACCGCGACGGTGCGGGTCAGCGGCGACCACGCCACGGTGATCTGCGCGGCCGTCGACTCCGGCCAGGGCTTCGCCACCCTCGCCCGGCAGATCGTGCAGTCGGTGCTGGGCGTCAGCGAGGTGTACATCGCGCCGGCCGACAGCGACCAGTCGATCGCCGGGCCGTCCGCCCGCGGCCGGCACACCTGGGTCTCCGGCGGCGCGGTCGAGCGGGCCGCACTGATGGTCCGTCACCAGCTGCTGCAGCCGATCGCCGCCAACTTCGGGATGTCGGTGGAGCTGCTGCAGATCGCCGACGGCAAGATCACCTCCTACGACGGGGTGCTCGGCATGCCGGTCGCCGAGGCGCTGGAGGGCAAGGAGCTCTGGGCCACCGCGCAGTGCCGCCCGCACCCGACCGAGCCGCTGGACGAGGCCGGGCAGGGGGACGCCTTCGTCTCGATCGCGTTCTGCGCGATGCGGGCCGTGGTGGACGTCGACATCGAGCTCGGCGCGGTCCGGGTGGTCGACGTGACCGTGGCCCAGGACGTCGGCCGGGCGCTCAACCCGCGCCAGATCGAGGACCGGATCGAGGCCGGCGTCGCCCAGGGGGTCGGCCTGGCCCTGCTGGAGGACCTGCGGACCGAGGGCGGCCTGCTGGTCAACCCCTCGCTCACCGGCTACCGGCTGCCGACCGCCCTGGACACCCCGGAGGTCCGGATCGCCGCCCTGCTGGAGGAGCGCGACGTGGTCGCCACCTTCGGCGCGAAGGCGGTCAGTGCCGTTCCCGCGGTGGTCGCCCCGGCGGCCGTCGCCGCCGCCGTCCGCGCCGCCACCGGCCTCCCGGTCGGCCGGCTCCCCATCCGCCCCGAGGACGCCGTGACGGCCTGACGGTCGCACGGTCCTCACGGTTCGGCTCGCGGTCCGGCTGCCCGCGGAAACTCCCGCCGGAACTCCCGCCGGATCTCCCGTCGGAACTCCCCGGAATTCCGGAGAATTGCGACGGGGTCCGGAAACGGCGGTGACCGGAAATGGCGGGAACGCCATTTCCGGTCACCGTCGCAGCTGGAGGCCATGACGGGGATCGAACCCGTGTAAACCGCTTTGCAGGCGGTCCCCTGATCCACTCGGGCACACGGCCGGGGTTTACTGCTGTTTCGGTTGTTGCGCGTGATTCCGGTGTTGCTCCGGCGGGGCCGGTGAATTCATCCTGACGGAATCCGCGATAGGACGTCAACGTCCGTTTGTAAATTCTGCATGGCAACCCGTGCTACCGTCGGAGACAGGTGGCCCTTTTCCGGCCGCCCCGGACGAGCGCGTCGTACCCGGTGACGACAAGACGGCGCAGCACAGCGGCAACCCGGCCGCTGCTGACTGCGGAGGTGTCGTCGCCATGGCGTGGCTCGTTCTGATCGTTTCCGGTGTCCTGGAGACCGTGTGGGCGGTGGCCCTGGAGTCGTCCAAGGGCTTCTCCCGGCTCGTCCCCACCCTCGTCTTCGGCGTCGCGCTGGCGCTGAGCATGGGCGGTCTGGCGTACGCGATGCGTTCCATCCCGATCGGCACCGGCTACGCGGTCTGGGTCGGTATCGGCGCGGTCGGCACCGCGCTGTACGGCATGGTGGCGCTCGGGGACGCGGCCACGGTGGCCCGGACCGGCTGCCTGCTGCTGATCGTCTCCGGTGTGGTGGGCCTCAAGGCGCTGCACTGAGCGACCCGCCCGTCCCGAAGCCGGGCCTAGGTCCTCCGGAGGAGCCGGTCACCTTCCTTGGTCAGGGGTCATCCGGTCGGACGGGTCTTACGATGTTACGTATGACCACTGCCTCCCCCACCTCGGTCGACGCCGCCCCGACACCCCCCGACCCGACCGACCCCGGAGGGGTGCTCGGCGGCCGCTACCGGGCGCTGACGCTGGGCATCGTCTCGGTGGTCCTGCTGCTCGCCTTCGAGGCGACCGCGGTGAACACCGCGATGCCGGTGGCGGCCCGCCAGCTGGACGGGCTGGGGCTCTACGCCTTCGCGTTCTCCGGCTACTTCACCACCACGCTGTTCGCCCTGGTCGTCTCCGGCCAGTGGTGCGACCGGCGGGGCCCGCTGCAACCGCTGTTCACCGGCATCGCGGTGTTCGGCGCGGGCCTGGTGGTGGCCGGGACGGCGCCCGGGATGTGGGTCTTCGTCGCGGGCCGGGCGGTCCAGGGCCTGGGCGGCGGGCTGGTGATCGTCGCGCTGTACGTGGTGGTCGGCCGGGCCTACCCCGAGCGGCTGCGGCCGTCCGTCTTCGCGGCCTTCTCCTCGGCCTGGGTGCTGCCCTCGATCGTCGGCCCGGTGGTGTCCGGCGCCGTCACCCAGCACCTGGGGTGGCGCTGGGTGTTCCTGGCCGTCCCGGCGCTGATCGTGCTGCCGCTGGCGGTGATGGGCCCCGCGCTGCGCCGCTCCGAGCGGGAGCAGCCGGTGCCCAAGGGCGCGGACTTCGACCGCCGCCGCACCCTGCTGGCCGCGATGGCCGCGCTCGGCGCGGGCCTGCTGCAGTACGCCGGCCAGCGGCTGGACGTGATCGGGCTGCTCCCGGCGGCGGCCGGGGCGGCGCTGCTGCTGCCCGCCGTGCTGGGGCTGCTGCCCGCCGGGACGCTGCGCGCCGGGCGCGGGCTGCCGACGGTGATCCTGCTGCGCGGGGTGGCGGCGGGGGCGTTCTTCGCGGCCGAGGCGTTCATCCCGCTGATGATGGTGACCCAGCGCGGCCTCTCGCCGACGCTGGCCGGGCTGACGCTGACCAGCGGCGGCCTCTCCTGGGCGCTGGGTTCCTGGCTGCAGGGGCGGCCGGGCGCGGAGCGCTACCGGGAGGCGATGATCCGGGGCGGCTTCGTGCTCACCGCGGTGGCGATCGCGGGCGCGGCCCTGGTGCTGGTCCCGGCCGTGCCGGCCTGGGTGGCGGCGGTGGCCTGGGGCGTCGGCGGGGTCGGCATGGGCCTGACGGTGGCGAGCATCAGCGTGCTGATGATGAAGCTGTCGGCGCCGGAGGACGCCGGGGCCAACTCGGCCTCGCTGCAGATGAGCGACGCGCTCGGCAACGTGCTGCTGGTCGGACTGTCGGGGGTGCTGTTCTCGGCGCTGGGCGGCGGCACCATGACCGCCGCCCACGAGGGCGCCGGGGGCACCGGCTCGGCCGGCGCGTTCGGGGTGATCTTCCTGACGATGACCGGGGTGGCGCTGCTGGGCGCGCTGGTGTCCGGCCGGGTGCGGAAGGGCTGACGGTCACTTGCCCCCGGCGGGGACACCGGGGTCGGCCGGGGC
>NZ_JBEYVJ010000280.1:0-9651 GCF_040643935.1 Kitasatospora sp. NPDC047058
GACCGCCGACCCCATGCCTGAACAGCAGAAACGCAGCACTCAAGCCCGGAAAGACAACAGCCACTGAGCGGCTCGTCAGAACTCGGCAGAAGCGATGGAAGAACTCGATGGTGCCGGCGATGTCGAGCGGCTGGCGGCGGTTGTTGAGCATCCACCGGGTGGCGCGCTCGACCAGCCGGCGCGAGTGCAGCCGCATCTTGGTCTGGGCACGGGCGGAGACCTTGTTGTCCAGGGCCTCGATCTCGGACCAGATCTCCTCGAGGCCGAAGACGGCCCGCGCGGCGGTGTGCGTCCGGGCGATCTCCTCGTACGTGGCGCCGGTCTCCTCCTTCAGCCGGAAGGCGAAGGTGCAGCCACCGCGGTTGATCGTGTCGTTGACGATCAGCGTGGTGACGATCTCGCGGCGCAGCGCGTGGTTGTCGATCGCCTCGGCGAACTTCGCCCGCAGCGCGCTCGGGAAGTAGTCGTGCAGCGCGGTGCGGAAGAACGGGTCGTCGGGCAGCTCGGTGGCGAGCAGCTCGTCGGCCAGCGTGATCTTGGTGTAGGCGAGCAGCACGGACAGCTCGGGCTGGGAGAGCCCGCGGCCGCCCTGCTGGCGCTCGCGGATCTGCCGCTCGGCGGGCAGGAACTCCAGTGCCCGGTCGAGCTGCCCGCCCGCCTCCAGCCGGTTGATCATCCGGGAGTGGACGTTGACCATGCTGTGGGCCTGGGCGACGGCGTTGGCCAGCACCACGTTCTGCGCGTAGTTGTTGCGCAGGACGAGGTGGCCGACCTCGTCGGTCATCTCGGCCAGCAGGGCGTTGCGCTGCTTCACCGTCATGTCGCCGTCGGCGACGATCTGGTTGAGCAGGATCTTGATGTTGACCTCGTGGTCCGAGGTGTCCACGCCGGCCGAGTTGTCGATGGCGTCGGTGTTGATCCAGCCGCCGGTGCCCTGGGGGCCGCCGGCCGCCGCGTACTCGATGCGGCCGAGCTGGGTGCAGCCGAGGTTGCCGCCCTCGCCGACCACCCGGGCCCGGACCTGCTCGCCGTTGACCCGGATGGCGTCGTTGGCCTTGTCGCCGACCTCGGCGTTGGTCTCGGTCGAGGCCTTGACGTAGGTGCCGATGCCGCCGTTCCAGAACAGGTCGACGGGCGCCTGCAGGACGGCCTTCATCAGCTCGGCCGGGGTGAGGCGGGCGTCCTCGATGCCGAGCACGGCCCGGACCTGCGGGCTGAGCTGGATCGACTTGGCGCTGCGCGGGAAGATCCCGCCGCCCGCCGAGATCAGCGACTTGTCGTAGTCGTCCCAGGAGCTGCGCGGCAGGTCGAAGAGGCGGCGGCGCTCGGCGTACGAGACGGCCGCGTCCGGGTTGGGGTCAAGAAAGATGTGCCGGTGGTCGAAGGCGGCGACCAGGCGGATGTGCTCGCTGAGCAGCATGCCGTTGCCGAAGACGTCACCGGACATGTCGCCGATGCCGACGACGGTGAAGTCCTCGCTCTGGGTGTCGACGCCGAGCTCGCGGAAGTTGCGCTTGACCGACTCCCAGGCGCCGCGGGCGGTGATGCCCATGCCCTTGTGGTCGTAGCCGGCCGAGCCGCCGGAGGCGAACGCGTCGCCCAGCCAGAAGCCGTACGACTCGGCGACGCCGTTGGCGATGTCGGAGAAGGTCGCGGTGCCCTTGTCGGCGGCGACGACCAGGTAGGTGTCGTCCTCGTCGTGGCGGACCACGTCGGCCGGGTGGACGACCGCGCCGCCGACCAGGTTGTCGGTGATGTCCAGCAGCGCCGAGATGAACGTCTTGTACGACGCGATGCCCTCGGCCAGCCAGGCGTCCCGGTCCACCGACGGGTCCGGCAGCTGCTTGGCGACGAAACCGCCCTTGGCGCCGACCGGCACGATGACGGTGTTCTTCACCATCTGCGCCTTGACCAGGCCGAGGATCTCGGTCCGGAAGTCCTCGCGCCGGTCGGACCAGCGCAGGCCGCCGCGGGCGACCTTGCCGAAGCGCAGGTGCACGCCCTCGACCTGCGGCGAGTACACCCAGATCTCGAACGCCGGGCGCGGGGCCGGCAGGTCCGGGATGGCCTTCGGGTCGAACTTCATCGACACGTAGGAGTGCCACTCGCCCGTGCCGTCGTGCTGGAAGAAGTTGGTCCGCAGGGTGGCCGTGATGAGGTGCAGGAAGGAGCGCAGGATGCGGTCCTCGTCCAGCGAGACGACCTCGTCCAGCGCGCCGGCCAGCTCCTCCAGGATGCCCTCGGTCAGCTCCAGCGCACCCGAGCGGTGGCTCGGGCTCAGCCGGGCCTCGAAGAGGTTCACCAGCAGGCGGGTGGTGTGGGTGTTGTTGCGGAGCGCGTCCTCCATGTAGTCCTGGGAGAACGTGGAGCCCGCCTGGCGCAGGTACTTGGCGTACGTGCGCAGCATCATCGCCTGGCGCCAGGTCAGCCCGGCGGTCAGCACCAGCTCGTTGAAGCCGTCGTTCTCGGCCTTGCCGGTCCAGGTGGCGGCGAAGGTCTCCTGGAAGCGCTCGCGCGCCTCGTCGGTCAGCTCGACGGCCTCGCGCAGCCGCAGGCCGAAGTCGTACACCCACGCGGTGGTGTGGTCCGAGCGGGTCAGCGCGTACGGGTGCTCGTCGAGCACCTCGACGCCCAGGCGCTGCAGGACCGGCAGGACCTCGGTGAGCGAGATCGGGCCGCCGACCCGGTAGATCTTGAAGCGGCGCTCGTCGTCGCCCGCGCCGACCGGCTGGTACAGGTTGAGGCGGAAGTCGCCCTCGCCGTGCAGCGACTCGATCTGCTTGAGGTCGGCGACGGCGGCACGCGCGGTGAAGTCGGCGCGGTAGCCGTCCGGGAAGGCGTTGGCGTACTTGCGGGACAGCTCGGCGGCCCGCTCCTCGCCCAGCTCCAGGTGCAGCTGGTCGTTGAAGCCGTCCATCCAGAACCGGGCGGCCTCGGCGAGCTTGCCCTCGATCCGCTCGACCTCGGCGTCGGTCAGGTGCGGCAGCTCGCTGCCGGGGGTGACCCGGACGACGAAGTGCAGACGGGTCAGCACGGACTCCGTCGACCACACCGTGTAGTCGATCGAGGCGCCGTTCAGCTCCTGCATCAGGATGTCCATCAGGCGCAGCCGGATGCGGGTGGTGTAGCGGTCGCGCGGCAGGTAGACCAGCGCGGAGAAGTAGCGCCCGTACTCGTCCTGGCGCAGGAACAGCCGCAGCCGGCGGCGCTCCTGCAGGTAGAGCACGCTGGTGGCGATCTGGAGCAGCTCGGCGGCCGGGGTCTGGAAGATCTCGTCCCGGGGGAAGGTCTCCAGGATCTGCAGCAGGTCGCGGCCGTCGTGGCTCTCGGTGGAGAAACCGGAGCTGGTGATGACGTCCTGCACCTTGCGGCGGACCACCGGGATGCGGTTGACCGACTCGGTGTAGGCGGCGGCCGAGAAGAGGCCGAGGAAGCGGCGCTCGCCGACGACCTCGCCGTTGGCGTCGAACTTCTTCACGCCGACGTAGTCGAGGTAGGCCGGGCGGTGCACGGTGGCGCGGCTGTTCGCCTTGGTGAGGACGAGCAGCTTCTTCTCGTGCGCCTTGGCGCGGACCGGGGCGGACAGCCGGCCGAAGGCCTCGCTGACCGGGTGGTGGTCGTCGTCGTGGCTGAGCGGGTCGGAGCGCAGGATGCCGAGGCCGGTGCCGGCGACGGCCTTCAGGACCTCCTCGCCCTCGTGCTCGACCAGGTCGTACTCGCGGTAGCCCAGGAAGGTGAAGTGGTCGTCGGCGAGCCAGCGCATCAGCTCCCAGGCCTCGCCGACCTCCTGCTCGGGCAGGTGCGCCGGGGGCTGCTCGGCGAGCTCGTCGGCCAGGCGCAGCGAGGAGTCGCGCATCTTCGACCAGTCCTCGACGACCTCGCGGACGTCGCCGAGCACGCGGCGCAGGTTGGCCTCGATCGAGCGGAGGTCCTCGCGGTCGGTCTCACGGTCGATCTCGATGTGCATCCACGACTCGACCACGGCGTCGGCGGGCCACTCGGCTCCGGCGGCCTTGCTGCGGGCGCAGGCGTCGATGTCCAGGATCTCCAGCAGCTTGCCGGTGATGTCACGGCGGACGACCAGCTGGGGGTGGATCACGATGTGGATGCCGCGGTCCTGGCGGGACAGCTCGTTGGTGACCGAGTCGACCAGGAAGGACATGTCGTCGGTGACGACCTCGACCACGGTGTGGCCGCAGGACCAGGCGTTCTCCTCGACCGAGGGGGTGTGCACCCGCACCTCGGCGGTGCCCTGCGGGCGCTTGAGCCCGAGCCGGTAGTGCGAGGCCGCCGCGCCGTACACGTCGACCGGGTCGCGGTCGACCAGGTCCTCGGCGGCGGTGTGGAGGTAGTAGTGGTGCAGGTACGCGGTCAGAGCGCCGTTGCTCAGCCCTTCACCCGGCGCCGCTCCCCCCACCTGGCTGTTCTCAGCGGCTGCTGCTGCCTTCTTGAGCAGTTCGGCCTTGGCTGCGTCCAGCTTGGTCTGCATGACTTCTTGGCTCCTGTCGCGCGCCGTTGCGTGACTCGGTGGTGTGTGGATGTGCACCGCCGGGTCTACCGCAATCCTGCCGCACCGACCGGCTGAAAGGCCCTCATGGCACGCATGAAACGCCTCTGCAGCGGGTAGGACGAGACGTTCGGCCTGCAGACACCCGACGACGCCAGCCAGCCTAACCGGATCAATCGAAGGTGTCAGGGGACAGGTAGGCACAAACCTGCAGGAAGATCCGTCCGTCCTGGACACCATGTCCAAACCGGCTGGTCGTGTTCGCCATCAGCAGGAACGCCGTCGTGCCGGCGCCCTGCTCCGTGCTCACCCCATGTGCGGGTAGCCGTACGCGGTCGGCGGGACGAAGGTCTCCTTGATCGAGCGGGCGGAGGTCCAGCGGAGGAGATTCTGCGCGGCGCCCGCCTTGTCGTTGGTGCCGGAGGCGCGGCCGCCGCCGAAGGGCTGCTGGCCGACCACCGCGCCGGTCGGCTTGTCGTTGATGTAGAAGTTGCCGGCCGCGAAGCGCAGCTCCTCCACCGCCCGGGCGATGGCGTAGCGGTCCTGGGCGATCACCGAGCCGGTCAGGCCGTAGGGCGCGCCGGAGTCGACCCGGCCGAGCACGTCCTCCCAGCGGGAGTCCTCGTAGACGTGCACGGCCAGGATCGGGCCGAAGTACTCGGTCCGGAACATCTCGTTGCGGTGGTCGGAGGAGACCAGCACGGTCGGGCGGACGAACCAGCCGATCGCGTCGTCGTACTGGCCGCCGGCCGCCAGCTCCACGGTCGGGTCGCGCCTGGCCCGCTCGATCGCGTCGCGGTTCTTCTCGAAGGCCCGGCGGTCGATCAGCGCGCCCATGAAGTTGGACAGGTCGGTGACGTCGCCGACGGCCAGCGCGTCCACCTCGGCCAGGAAGTCGTCCTTGATCCGCTGCCAGAGGCTGCGCGGCAGGTAGGCGCGGGAGAGCGCCGAGCACTTCTGGCCCTGGTACTCGAAGGCACCGCGGACCAGCGCGGTCCTGAGGATCTCCGGGTCGGCCGAGCGGTGGGCGAGCAGGAAGTCCTTGCCGCCGGTCTCGCCGACGATCCGCGGGTACGTGCGGTAGCCGCCGATGTTGGCGCCGACGGTCTGCCAGAGCGACTGGAAGGTGGCGGTGGAGCCGGTGAAGTGCAGCCCGGCGAGGGCCGGGTCGGTCAGCGCCACCGGGGAGACCTGGAGGCCGTCGCCGGTCACCAGGTTGATCACCCCGGGCGGCAGGCCGGCCGCCTCCAGCAGCCGCATCAGGTGGTGGGCGGCGAGGGTCTGGGTCGGCGCGGGCTTCCACACCACGGTGTTGCCCATCAGAGCGGGCGCGGTCGGCAGGTTGCCGGCGATCGCGGTGAAGTTGAACGGCGTGACCGCGTAGACGAAGCCCTCCAGCGGGCGGTGGTCGGTGCGGTTCCACACGCCCGGCGAGGACACCGGCTGGTCGGCCAGGATCTGGCGGGCGAAGTGCACGTTGTACCGCCAGAAGTCGATCAGCTCGCAGGCGGAGTCGATCTCGGCCTGCTGGACCGTCTTGGACTGGCCCAGCATGGTGGCCGCGTTGAGCGTGTCCCGCCACGGCCCGGACAGCAGGTCGGCGGCGCGCAGGAAGACCGCCGCCCGGTCGTCGAAGGAGAGCCAGCGCCACTCCCGCCCGGCCGCCAGCGCCGCGTCCACCGCGGCCCGGGCGTCCTCGCGGGTGGCGTTGCCGAGCACGCCCAGCTTGGCGGCGTGGTGGTGCGGCTGGACGACCTCGATCCGCTCGCCGCCGCCGAGCCGCTGCTCGCCGCCGATGGTCATCGGCAGCGGGATCTGCTCGGCGGCCAGCTCGTCCAGCCGGCGCACCAGCCGGGCCCGCTCCGGACTGCCGGGTGCGTAGTCGTGCACCGGCTCGTTGCCCGGGGACGGGACCTGGGTGACTGCGTCGATGGGCATGGCGGCTCCGCTCGTCCTGGTGGCCGGGGCCACGGGCGGCCCGGCTCGATCCAGCCTGACGAGCGGCGGGCCGGTTCGCCCGTTCAGACACGCCACCGGCGGACGTGGTCCGCGCCACTCCGGCCGCCGCGCCGGGGGCGTCCGGGGTCAGGCCGCGATCCGCCCGGCCAGCTCGACCGCCTCGGCCAGGCTGTCCACCACCGGGACGCCGACCGGCTCCAGCTTCGCCCGGGTGTGCGAACCGCCGGTGTACAGCACCGCGTGCGCGCCGGCGTTCAGCGCAGCCAGCGCGTCGTCCGCGGCGTCGCCGATCAGCACCGTGCGGGCCGGGTCCACATGCTCCCCGAGCGCGGCCAGGTGCCGGGTGAGGTGCCCCGCCTTCTGGCCGCCGGCCGGGCCGCTGCGGCCGTCCACCCGCAGGAAGTGGGGGGTCAGCCCGAAGCCGTCGACCACCGGCACCAGCTTCTCGTGCTCGTACATCGACAGCAGCGACTGGCTGTGCCCGGCCGCCCGCCAGCCGCTCAGCAGCTCCACGGCGCCGTCGGTCAGCCCGCAGGCCCCGCTCAGCTCGCGGTAGCGGTCGTGGAAGGCGTCGTCCAACTGCAACCACTCGGCGTCGGAGGGCATCCGGCCGAGCAGCCGCTGGTAGAAACGGGGAATCGGGATCTCGTACTGCTCCCGGTACTCCTCCATGGTCATCGGCCCGACGCCGATGGTCGCGAAGGCGGCGTTGCTCGCGCCGAGCACCGCTTCCATGTCGTGGAAGAGCGTTCCGTTCCAGTCCCAGACGATGTGAGTGCGCACGCAGGGAACGGTAACCCCGGACACCGACAGGCCGGTAGGACGGGGCTCACGCCCCGGCGCACCGACCCGCCCCGGTCCCCGCCCGCTCACGCCAGCAGGGAGGGGATCTCCTGGGTGGCGAACCAGAGCAGGTCGTGGTCCTCCGCGCCGTCCACGGTGAACTGGGCGTCCTGGTCGCCCGCGTCGGCCGCCGCCACCGCCGCGACCGCCGCCTCGACGTCCGCGAGCACCTCCGCGTCGGCCACGTCCGCGTGCACCGCGGCCGCCTTCGCCAGCTTCACCGGGCCGGCCAGCACCACGCGCCCGAGCGAGGCCTGGTCCTGGTACTCGTCGCCGGGGAACGGCTTCACCGCGGAGTCGGCGACGTCCAGCGCCACCACCACCCGGCGGCGCGGCGCCTCCGGGTCCTCCGCCAGCAGCCGCAGCGAGGACTGGGCGGCCCGGTTCAGCGCCGCGTACTCCAGCTCCTCCAGGTCGTCGCTGACGTACCACTCGCGCAGCGCGGGCGTCACCGCGTACGCCGCGGACTGCTCCAGGGCACCGCCCGGGTGCGCCGCCGCCAGGCCGGTCAGGGTGGTGGGCACGTACACGCGCATCGGTGGCACTCTCCGGTTCGTCCAGCGGCACAGCTTCCAGCGCCCCCAAGAATAAGCGCCGGAACGGCGCCCGTGATCACGTCCTCACTCCCGTCCGCGCCCCCTGTGCCGGGCGCGCCGCGGGCCCGGAGGTGTCGCACCGGCCTCACCGCACGCCGTCCAGGGCCGCGCGGCTGGTCCGCAGGGCGCTCTCCAGCACGGCGCCGCGGCGGGCCGGGTCCATCATGTTCGGCCCCATCACCGCCAGGTCGGCCGGCGTCGGCGCGAGCAGGTGAACCCGGACGCCGCTCGCCCGCAGCAACCGGGCCTCGCGCATCAGCTGCCTGGTCACCGCCCGGCGGTAGCGGCCGACCACCTGGGCGAGCACGCCGTGCGGGCGGTCCCGGGCGCGCCGTTCGCGCAGCGCCGCCAGGGTGCCCCGGCCGGGCCGTTCCGGCGTGGCGGACGGCGCGCGGGGGTCCAGCCGCAGCGCCATCGGGGCGAGCACGAAGACCTCGTCCAGGCCGCGCCCGAGCATCAGGTCCGCGTTGGTGGCCGACCAGCAGCCGCCGTCCACGTACGCGGAGCCGTCGACGTGGACCGGGGTGAACCAGCCGGGGATCGCGCAGGAGGCCATCACCGCCTCGGCGACCGCCGCGGGCGGGGCGCCCGGGTCGCCGAAGACCACCCGGCGGCCGCTGCGGTAGTCCACCGCGGCCACCCGCAGGGCCGAGCCGTCCGGGAAGCCGCCCGGGCCGAGCAGCCCACGCACCAGCTCGCCGACCGGTGCCAGCGAGCCGCGGCCGTGCGGCGCCATCGCCGAGACCATGGTCAGCAGCGGGTACTCGCGCGGGTGCCGGACGGCGTCCCGGAGCAGGCCCGGCGAGCCGATGCCGGCCCGCGGGCGCGGGGGCAGCGCGCCGCCGACCGCGGTGTCGTAGTCGAAGTCCACCCCGGCCAGCCTGCCGGTGATCACCGGCAGGCCGCGCTGGTGGTCGCGGAGCTGGTCGGCCCGGACCCCGCCGACCAGCAGGGCGCCGAGGATCGCGCCCGCCGACGTCCCGAGCACCGCCTCCGCAGCGCCCGGCTGCCAGCCGACCGCCTCCTCGACGGCGCAGAGCGCGCCGACCGTCCAGGCGGCGCCGAGCATCCCGCCGCCACCCAGCACCAGACCGCGGCGGGGGGTGCCCTCGGCGGGGCCCGGCCCGGCCTCCCGTGTCTCCGGTACCCGTGTCGTCATGCCGGCCGCCTGTCGTCGTCGGGGCGGGTGTCGTCCCTGCCGTGCGCTCGGTCCTGCGTGGCGCCTCCCGGGGGCGGGTGCGGGCCCCGGCGCCGGGGTCGCCCGGGGTCCGGGGGTCACCGGTCCGGCTCCGATCGTGCGCGCCGACCGGCCGGCCGCGCAACGCCTGGCCGGGGCCGCGCCACCCGTCCCGGCGAACCCGGCCGTCCCCTTTCGGGCCTTCCCATCCGCTCCCGCACGTCAATCCGGCGCCCCGCGGACGGCGTCACGAGCCGTTGCCGCACAGGCCGGTTCACCCGGATAGGTGAACTTCCGGGCGGCCCCCGGGCGCCGGGGAACCCGGTTGCCGCCCCGCGCGAGGCGCCACTACCAAGGACCCGTCCGCACCCGCACCACCCGCCGTCGAGGAGCCCCGATGACCGCCCGCCCGACCCCGGCCGGCCCGCACCGCGCCGACCCGCAACACTCCGATGCCCGCGGCACGGACACCCGGCACCCCGATCCCCGGCTCGCCGGGCCGCCGCACGGCGCCCGCCTCGGCCGGTCCGCCGCACCGCCCGTCCACCCGCAGCACCCGCGGGCCGGCG
>NZ_JBEYVJ010000281.1:0-9612 GCF_040643935.1 Kitasatospora sp. NPDC047058
CCGGCCGTGAACGCCCCGACCGCACCGGGCGCAGGCACAGCGTTCACCCCCGGCACCACGGTGGTGCGCCGCGACGTCCACCGCGGCCGCGTCTGGTCCGCCCAGCCCTACCGGGCGCTCACGGACACCGGCAGCGTCCTGCACCTCGCCTACTGGCCGGGCATCCGCTCCCTCGCCCCGGCCACCTGGGCGGCCGCGCTGCGCACCGGCGACGACAGCGTGCGCAAGGGCGGTCTGCACGACCTCGCGGCCGGCACCTGGGACCTGGCCCCCTGGCACTGGCGCGACACGGTCGTCCGCTCCCGTTTCGAGGCGGGGGAGTGGTTCTCCCTGCACTACTTCCAGGACCCGGCCGACGGCGCCCCGCTGCGCCTGTACGTGAACTTCGAACGGCCGGTCGTCCGGACGGGGATCGGGATCGACACCCTGGACCTGCTCGTCGACCTGGTGGTCGCACCGGACCTGTCCTCGGCCCGCTGGAAGGACGAGGACGAGTACGCCCAGGGGCCGGCGGCTCGGCTTCATCACGGACGCCGATCACCGCCTGGTGGAGCAGGCCAGGATGCGCGCCCTCGGCATGCTCCGGAGCCGCTCCGGGCCGTTCGCCGACCCGTGGCCCGCCTGGTCACCGGACACGGCCTGGCCGCTGCCGGTCCTGCCCGACGGTGCCGACCGGGCCGGGACGCGTGGGCGGCGCGGCCGGTGAAAAATCCGTGCCCCACCCACCCGGGCAGGGGCAGAATCGCCTCGTGGCGGACATGGGAGCGTTCCGGGATGCGGTCGGCGGCTGGGCGGCGGGCGGCCCCGGTGGGCCGGCGGGTGAGCTGGCGGTGCGACTGAAGGTGCGGACCGCGGTGCTGTTGGAGGGGCCGAGCGACCTGGCGGCCGTCGAGGCGCTGGCCGCCCGCTACGGCCGGGACCTGCCCGGCGAAGGCGTGTGCGTCCTCCCGATGGGCGGGGCGATGAACATCGGCCGCTACGCGGGCCTGCTCGGGCCGACGGGGCTGGGTCTCGGCCTGGCCGGACTGTGCGACGTGGGCGAGCGGGGCTACTACGACCGCGGTCTGGAGCGGGCCGGCGCGCCGGGCCACGGGGTCTTCGTGTGTGCGGCGGACCTGGAGGACGAACTCGTCCGCGCGCTGGGCGTGGCGCGGGTCGAGGAGATCCTCCGGGCCGAGGGCGACCTCCCGGCCTGGCAGACCTTCGGGCGCCAGCCCGCTCACCAGGGCCGGCCCGCGCGGCAGCAGCTGCGGCGCTTCCTCGGCACGAAGAAGGGCCGCAAGATCCGTTACGGCCGCCTCCTGGTCGAGGCCCTCGACCCCGGGCGGGTGCCCGCCCCGCTCCACGACCTGCTCGCGCACCTGTGACCCGAGCGCGGCCAGGGGTGCGGACCGGAGCGTGGACCTGAGCGCGGCCAGGAGCGCGGACCGGACTGTCAGTGCCCCTTCGTAGGGTGGAACCAACGTCGGAGGGGGCGCCGGAAAGGCGCCGGAAGAACGTTGGAACAGGGGTAGCGCCATGTCTGCGACCACGATCAAGCACAAGGTCAACCACGTCTCGCTCGTGGTCGACAAGTCCGGCTCGATGCGCCAGCACGAGAAGCAACTCGTCCGCGTGGTGGACGAGTTCGTGAAGGGCCTGCAGGAGGAGTCGGACCGGCTCGGCCAGGAGACCCGGATCAGCCTCGACCACCCGGTCCAGGCGGGCGCCGACGGTGGCGGGGTGTTCGGCGAGCAGCAGGAGCAGCCGGTTGTCGTTGTAGTCGGAGTGCCGGCGATCGGCCAGCGCGGCGAGCACGTCGGCAGGTGTGGCCGGGTTCTCCGCGATCGCGTGCCAGACGAACGGGTAGTCGCACCGGGCGAGTTCGCGGAGCACGGCGGGGTCGGTGGTTCGTTCGGCGAGCCGCTGGTAGTCCCCGCCGTGGTGCAGGCCCGCCGGCGCGCCAGCCTCGGCGGCCGTGTCTGCGGCGGTGAGGTCGGGCGTGCGGTCGGCGGTCGTGGTCACGGCGGGCCACCGTACCGGCCCTGCCGCCTTGTGCCCACCCATTTCCGGTCGTTCGCCCGGCCCACCGGTTGCGGTCGTGCTCTAATCGCCGGATGGCGAAGATCGATTCAGAGCTGATACGACGTTGGCTGGACGGCTGGACGGTGGCCCGCTCGCTGCCCGGGGCCGAGCCGGTCGGGCCCGACGGGGACGGCCTGCGGTCGCTGTGCCACCAACCCGGCCGTGAGGTCGAGGTGTTCGCGCTGCGGGCGGACGAGGAGCCCGCGTCCTTGGCGCGGCTGGCGGCCGCCGTCGCCGCCGAGCCGCAGCCCACCTGGCTCACGGTGCCCACGCTGCGCCCTGACGCAGTCGAGGCCGCCGTCGGTGCCGCCGGACTGGAGTTGGTCCACCGGGCCGAGTGGTTGATGACGGCCGAGCTGACCGGGCATCCGCAGCATGCGCCCGCCGCGCCGTACGAGCGTGTGGTGCGTACGGAGGGACGGGTCACGGCCGTCTCCCTCCTCGACCCCTCCGGTGCGGTGGCGGCGCGCGGCACCGTCGCCGTGGTCGGCGCCGATGCGATCGCCGACCGCATCGAGACGGACGCGGCGCACCGCCGGCGCGGGCTGGGCCGCGCCGTGATGAGTGCCCTGGCGGAGGCCGCCGTGTCCCAGGGCGCCCGTACCGGTCTCCTCATCGCCAGCGAGGAGGGCCGGCGCCTCTACTCCTCCCTCGGCTGGCGCCACGAGGCCGACGTCCTGATCGCCCGGGGGCCGGTGGACCGCGCTCCCCGGTAGGCGGCGGCGAGGACGGCAGCGAGGAGGCCCGCCCGCTGCTACCGCCGGGCGGCGGCCAGGAGCGCCGTCTGGAACACGAAGCGGTTCCACGGCGTGCGCGGGTCGCGGCCGGTCACGGCGGCGAGGCGGCGCATCCGGTAGCGGACGGTCTGCTGGTGGACGTGGAGGCGGGCGGCCGCCCTGGCGGCGCCGTCGGAGTACAGGGCGGCGTCGAGCGTGCGCAGGGTGTCGTCGTCCTGCGCGAGGTGCCCCAGCACGGATTCGGTCACGCGGGCGGGATCGGCGTCCGGGTACCCGGTGACCAGGGCCACGGCCTCCAGGTCGCCGCGGTCGAGCACCCGGCGCTCGGTCCAGACGAGGGGCGGGGCGTGGCGGACGCCGTGGATCCCGATCCGGTGGTCGCGCGGTGCGGTGGTGGCGGTGGCCCCGGTGAGCAGGGCGCCGGTGAGCTGGTCCCGGTCCATCAGCCGGCCCAGCGTCGCCCGGTCCACCGCCTTGACCAGGACGACCCCGACGCCGTCCATGGCGGTACGGAGCGAGGTGAGTTCGAGGTCCGCGGCCTCGCCCGCCGCCCGCGCGTCCAGGGCCGCGGTCACCGTCGACGCCGCCTGTTCCACGTCGTCGGCCGTGGTCGGCGGGACCACCACCAGCAGGTCGAACGCCGGCGGCAGGTGCGCATCGAGCTCGCGCAGGCGCGCGCGGAGGGTCCCGGCGTGGCTCTGCCGTCCCAGCAGGAGGTCGGTGAAGAGCCCGCGGAGGGCTCGCTCGCGGTCCGCGCCGAGGATGCGCCCGGCCGATTCGTAGCCGTCGAAGATCGCCTCGGACGACTGGTCGAGCACCTCCAGCCACACCCGGGCGAGCGCGGCGACGTCGCGCGCGGGCACGGAGTCGGCGAACTCGTCGCCGATCAGGTCGAAGAAGGCGAGCGCGGCCACCCGGTACGCGCGGAGGACGGCGGCGAGCGGCCGGGCGTCGCGTGCCCGGACCGAGCCGACCCCGCGGAACATCCGGATGTCCTCGGCCTCCAGCGTCCCGTCCACGGCCCAGAGCTCCAGCACCCGGCGCAGCGTCCACACGATGATGGACCGGACCTCTTCGAGCTGGCGGGCGTCGAGGTTCGCGTAGGCGGGGATCTCCCGGGCGATGACGTCCAGGAAGGAGTCGACGACGGCCGTCTCGTCCTTCAGGATCCGCGCCGCGGCGGCCTGCCGGTCGCCGGCCGCGGTGCGCGGCTCGCCGCTTTGTGCCGAGGAGACAGTCTTGTTTGTCACCACGTGACAAGACTAGTACCGGAGACCACGGGGTACGCGTGATCCTCGGACCGCGTAGTCGTCGCAGCCGCGTGACGGCGATCCCCCGATGGAGAGCTGAATGTCGTTCCAGCCTGATGTCATCGTGGTCGGTGCCGGCCTCGCCGGACTGGTGGCGACCCACGAGCTGGCGAAGGCCGGCCGGCGGGTGCTCGTCGTCGAGCAGGAGAACCGGAAGAACCTCGGCGGCCAGGCGTTCTGGTCCCTGGGCGGCCTCTTCTTCGTCGGCAGTCCGGAACAGCGTCGTGCGGGGATCAAGGACTCCCTGGAGCTGGCCAGGCAGGACTGGTTCGGCTCGGCCGCCTTCGACCGGCTCGACGACGAGGACGTCTGGGGGCGGCGGTGGGCCGAGGCGTACCTGGCGTGGGCGGCCGGCGGCAAGCGCCGCTACCTGCGCGACCTCGGGCACCGGGTGGTGCCGATGGTCGGCTGGGCGGAGCGGGGGGACGGGTCGGCCACCGGCCACGGCAACTCGGTGCCGCGCTTCCACATCACCTGGGGGACCGGCCCGGGGGTCGTGGAGGCGTTCGCCCGGCCGGTGCTCCGGGCGGAGCGGGACGGGCTGGTCCGGTTCGCCTTCCGCCACCAGGTGGACGCGCTCCTCACGGAGGACGGCGCCGTGGTCGGCGTGCGGGGGTCCGTCCTGGCGCCGGACGACTCCGAGCGCGGGGTGCGGTCCTCACGCGAGGTGACCGGGCAGTTCGAGGAGCGGGCGGCGGCGGTCGTGGTGACCTCCGGCGGCATCGGGCACAACCACGCGCTGATGCGCGCGAACTGGCCGGCCGACCGCATCGGCCCGGCCCCGCGGCACCTGATCTCCGGCGTCCCCGCCCACGTCGACGGCCGCATGCTGGCGATCACCGAGCAGGCGGGCGGCCGCGTCGTCAACCGCGACCGCATGTGGGCCTACACCGAGGGGATCCACAACTGGGACCCGGTCTGGCCGGACCACGCCATCCGGATCCTGCCCGGCCCTTCCTCGATGTGGTTCGACGCGAACGGGCGCCGGCTGACCGGCATGTCCGGCGTGCCGGGCGCGGACTCGATCGGCGCGATGAAGCAGATCCTGGCCACCGGCCACGACTACTCGTGGTTCGTCCTGACCCAGTCGATCATCGAGAAGGAGTTCGCGCTCTCCGGATCGGAGCAGAACCCCGATCTGACCGGCCGTGACATCCGGTTCGTGCTGAAGAGCCGGCTCGCCAAGGGCGCGCCCGGGCCGGTGGAGAACTTCAAGCGGCACGGCGAGGACTTCGTCGTCGCCCGGACCCTTCCCGAGCTGGTCACGGCCATGAACGCGATCGCCCGCGGCCCGCAGCTGGACGCCGCCGACATCGAACGGCAGATCACCGCCCGCGACCGGGAACTCCACAACGCGTTCAGCAAGGACGTGCAGGTGATGGCGATCCGCAACGCCCGCAAGTCCCTGACCGACCGGCTCGTCCGGGTCGCCGGGCCGCACCGGATCCTCGATCCCGCGCACGGTCCGCTCATCGGCGTGCGCCTCAACATCCTGTCCCGCAAGACGCTCGGCGGCCTGCAGACCGACCTGGACTCCCGGGTCCTCGGCGGCGACGGGAGCCCGGTCCCCGGCCTCTACGCCGCCGGGGAGGTCGCGGGCTTCGGCGGTGGCGGTGTCCACGGGTACAACGCGCTGGAGGGCACGTTCCTGGGCGGCTGCATCTTCTCCGGGCGGGCCGCGGGGCTGGCGCTGGCACGGGGCCGCTGAGCGGCAGGCCGCCGGCCCCGGCGCCGTCCCCAGGCCGCCCCCTGCGTACGGTTCACCGAAACCCGTCGGCCCCGGTCAGGCGGTCAGCGCCGGCCGGACGGTCAGCCCTGGCCGGGCGGTCGGCCTCGGTCGGGCAGTCGGCCCCGTTCAGGCAGTCAGCCCCGCGGGCTGCGCGTCGGCGCGCTCGGTGACCAGCGCGAGGACGCGGCCCGCGGCGGCGAGGTCCTCGGCGGGTGTGCTGGCGAGGATGTGGGCGGCGATGGGAGCGGTCTCCGCGCCCACGGCGGCGAGCAGCTCCCGCCCCGCGTCGGTGGGGAGCAGGTGGGCACCGTCTTCCGTGAGCAGCTGCTTGGCCAGCAGCTCGCCGACGGTGGCGCGGATGTCCGCGGGATCGACCCGGAGGGAACGCCGGATGCGGGTGAGGATCTCGTCCGGCGTCTGCGGGGCGTCGGCGGTG
This sequence comes from Kitasatospora sp. NPDC047058, assembly GCF_040643935.1. Classification (NCBI taxonomy): domain Bacteria; kingdom Bacillati; phylum Actinomycetota; class Actinomycetes; order Kitasatosporales; family Streptomycetaceae; genus Kitasatospora; species Kitasatospora sp. NPDC047058. Next base: position 6,277 of record NZ_JBEYVJ010000281.1, read on the forward strand.
ACGGCGGCGCGGAGGACGACCTGCTGCCGGAACGTCACACCGTGCCGGGCCAGGACGTGTCGCAGGACGCCGTGGATGGCCTGGGCGAGGGCGAGAACGGGGGCGTCGGCGAGGGGCGCGGTGGTGGACGGGGTGGTGGTCATGGTCTGTCCCTGAGCGATCCGATGGTCCGGAGTGCCGGCGCCGTCGTTTCCGGCCACTCCGGCCATGCGAACCTAACCCCCGGGGTGGCCGGGTCCTGTGCGTCCCGTGCAAGGATTCCCGACACTCCGCGCAATCAGCCGCGGAGGGCCTGCGCGCGGTGCTCGGTCGGGGTGATTCCGTAGGCCTCGCGGAAGGCGCGGCCGAAGGCGCTGGCGCTGGCGAAGCCCCGGCGGACCGCGATCGTCTGGACGGACCGGCCGCTCAGGGCCGGGTTCGCCAGGTCGGCGCGGCAGCGTTCGAGCCGCTGCCGGCGGATGGTCGCGGCCACGCCGGCGGGCTGCTCCCGGAAGAGCAGGTAGAGCCCGCGCAACGAGATGTGGTGGTGGTCGGCGACCGCCTGCGGGGTCAGGTCCGGGTCGTCGAGGTTGTGCTCGATGAAGCGGTGGATCCGCTGCAGCATCACCTGCGCGCGGGCCTCGGCCGGCGCCTCGGCCGGGGTGCCCAGGTGCTGGGCGATGCAGGCGGTGGCCAGGTCGAGCGTGACGGCGCCCATCCGGGACAGCTCCTCGGGGCGGCAGCCGGCTCCGTGGTCGAGCAGGGTGCCCATGAAGCGGGCGAGGATCGCCCCGGTGCCCTCCCTGGCGGGGATGCGCCGGGCGAGCAGGCCGTCCAGCTTGTCCGGGTGGAAGGGCAGGCCGGACCGGGGCATCTGCAGCATGACCACGCCGACCGGCCGGCCGTCGTGGCCGGAGGCGTTCTCCATCGGGCGCGAGGTGTCCGTCAGCACCAGGTCGCCCGAGACCACCGACTCGTTGCGGAGCTGGGCGGTGCGGATGGCTCCGTCCGTGATCAGCGCGAGCTGGTACTGCTCGGGGTCGCCCTGCCGGACGTGGACGGCGGTGCGGCACGCCGACACCGGCGAGTAGGCGAAGCTCGACACCTGGACGGACCCCAGTCCGACGTTCGCGATCTCGGCACGGAAGCCGGCCGCGCGCTCCGTCCTGATCGTGATCGGCATCAGGTCGGTCGACACCGCCTCGCAGAACCACTCGAACCGCTCCGCCGGCGCCACGGCGGCGGCCGATGCACGCGCCACTCCCACGAGAACCCCCCACTGCTGACCAGGTGACAGCCGGCCGGCGACGCCGCGGAACGGCGGGACCGGTCGGGACCACCACCATGATCGCTCACCCGCCCGTCCGGCCGGCGGCCGCGCCCACCGCTCCCCGGAACCGGGGCCAGGAGCGGGGCCGGGGCCAGGAGCGGAGCCGGGAGCGGGGTCGCGGTCGGGGGCCGGGGCCGGGGCCACCCCCGGCGCGGGACTCCCCCGGCCGGCGCAGTGCAGCGTGCGGTGGCGGCGGCGGGCTGCGACCTTCGGAGCAGGCGGCCGGGTCGACCCCGTCCGACCGACGCCGAGACCTGGAGGCCCGGATGTGGCAGGCTCCCCCCGCACAAGCACCGTTCGAGACCGAGTGGCTGCCCGTGCTGGACATGCCCGCGCCCGGGGAACAGAACCGGCTCACCGTGCTGGTGCGCATCATCCTGGCGATCCCGCAGCTCGTGGTGCTCTGGGTGCTGTCGATCGTGGCGTTCTTCGTCGCCGTGATCGGGTGGTTCGGCGCGCTGTTCATGGGCCGGCTGCCGGTGTTCGCGGCCGACTACCTGGGCAACTACGTGCCGTACGACACCCGGGTGCAGGCCTATCTGATGCTGACCCACGACCGGTACCCGCCGTTCGGGTTCCGCGAAGCCGACCACCCCGTCCGGGTCGAGCTGCGGCCCGGGGGTGAACTGAACCGCCTCGCGGTGTTCTTCCGCCTCGTCCTGGCGATCCCGGCGATGGTCGTCCAGGGCCTGCTGTACGCCGGCTGGTGGACGGTGGCGGTCATCAGCTGGCTGGTCGTGCTGATCCTCGGCCGGATGCCCCAGCCGCTGTTCGAGGCGACCGCGGCGATCCTGCGCTACCGGATGCGGTACACGGCCTACCTGCTGATGCTCACCGCCGCCTACCCCAAGGGGCTCTTCGGCGACGAACCGGACTCGGTGCCGGGCGGCCCGGTCTCGGCCACCCGCCCGCTGGTGCTGGGCGGGGGCGGGCGCGGGCTGCTGGTCGCGTTCATCCTGATCGGGCTGATCTCCTGGGGCACCGGCTCGATCACCTCCGCCCTCACCTCGGACGACGATGACGACGACTACGGCAACCCGACCGTCCACCTCATCGCTCCGCTGGTCCCCGGGCCGGACGGCCTGTCAGGCTGAGCCCGGCCGGGGCAGGCCGGGGTTCACCGGAGCACGAGCGTGCCGTCCGGCCCGGCGTCGACCCGCACACCGAAGCCGTGGCTGACCCGGTCGAGGACCTCCCGCAGGTACCGGGAGTCCTCGGCCGAGGCGTGCCGGAGGCGCAGCTGTCGCGTCTGCACGGGCACCATCCACGCTTCGGCCAGTTCACCGCTGCCGGGGTCCACCGAGACGAAGTACAGCAGCCGCAGGTCGTCCCGGTACTGCTCGTGGCCGGTGATCCCCTCGTAGTCGTCGATGAAGTCGCCGCAGCCGTAGAGGACGAGCCGGCCCCGGTAGACCTCGACCGGGCGCGGGTGGTGCGAGGAGTGCCCGTGGACCACGTCGACACCGCCGTCGATCAGCGCGTGCGCGAACGCCACCTGCTCGCGGGGGACGCGATAACCCCAGTTGGACCCCCAGTGCACGGAGGCGACCACGAGGTCGCCCGGCCGTTTCGCCCGCTGCACCCGGTCGACCACCGCCGCGGCGTCGGCGCCCGACGCCTCGGACACGAAGTCGACGCCGGGCACGGCCCCGGACGCGGCCCACGTCCACGGAATGCCGCTGGACGCCGTCCCGAAGGAGAACACCAGCACCCGGCGGCCGCCGCCGGCCTCGACGACCGCGGGCCGCCGGGCCTCCTCCGCGTCCCACCCCGCGCCCACCGCCGTCAGCCGCGCCTCCGCGAGGGCGGCCAGCGTCTCCTGGAGGCCGCGGACGCCGAAGTCCAGCACGTGGTTGTTGGCCAGCACGCAGACGTCGGGGCGGGCCTCGGCCAGGCAGGGGAGGTTGGCCGGGTTCATCCGGTAGTGCACGGCTGCCGACGGGTCTCTTGTGCTGATCTCTCGACGGATCTCCCGTCGGAGGGGCGGCGGGAGGGGCGGAGCATCGGCGAATGTGTCGAGGGCCACA
>NZ_JBEYVJ010000282.1:0-9599 GCF_040643935.1 Kitasatospora sp. NPDC047058
GCCCCGACGCCCCGACGCCCCGACGGCCCGGCCGCCAGGGCCGCCCGGCCGCCACGTCGGCCCCGCCTCAGCGCGGCGCGACCACCACCGCCAGCAGCCCCGGCCCGACGTGCGCACCGATCACCGCGCCGACCTCGGCCACGTAGAGCTCCCGCAGCCCGGGGATCCGCACCCGCAGCCGTTCGGCGAGCGGCTCGGCCCGGTCCTCCGCCGCCAGGTGGTGGACGGCGACGTCCACCTGCCGCTCCCCCGCCTTTTCGACCGCGATCTCCTCGAGCCGGGCGATGGCCCGCGAGGCGGTCCGCACCTTCTCCAGCGGCTCGATCCGACCGCCGTCCAGGTGCAGCAGCGGCTTCACCGCCAGGGCCGACCCGAGCAGTGCCCGCGCCGCCCCGATCCGACCGCCGCGGCGCAGGTACTCGAGCGTGTCCACGTAGAAGAAGCCGCTGGTCAGCGCCGTCCTCCGGGTGGCGGCCGCGGCCACGTCGGACAGCTCCTGCCCGGCCGCGATCGCCTCCGCCGCCGCCAGGACGCCGTACCCGAGGGCCATCCCGACCAGCCGGCTGTCCACCACCTCCACCGGGACGGGCGCCTCGGCGGCTGCCAACCGGGCCGCCTCGACGGTGCCGGACAACTCGCCGGAGATGTGCACCGAGACGATCCCCCGGGCACCGGCCTCGGCGGCCGCCCGGTAGGCGGCGGCGAAGGTTTCGGGGTTGGGCCGGGAGGTCGTCACCTGCTGCTTGTCGCGCAGTGCCTCGGCGACGTCCTTGGGGGAGATCTCCACGCCCTCGGCGAGGACCGTGTCACCGACCGCGACGCTCAGCGGGACCACGGAGATGCCGTGGTGGTCGATGGTCTCCTGCGGCAGGTAGGCCGTGGAATCGGTGACGAGTGCGAGGTCGGCGGGCATGAGGCGGAGGTTACTCCGCGCCTGCCCCGGATGACAGCGCTCCGACCGGGCCGGCCGCCGACCCGCCCGTCCGCACGCCGATCAGCCGTCCGACCCGGTCAGAACAGGTCGGGGACGGTCGCAGACGGCACTCGATCCGCGGGAATCCGGAACCCGCCGCGGGCGTCTCCGGTCAGCCGGCCGACGGCCCCGCCGACGGCTTCCGCATCCGGTCCGTCAGCCGCGTCAGCGGGTCGACCAGCCCCAGCAGCTCCTCGGCGCTCGGCCTCCCGTTCCGCCCGTCGGTCAGCCCGGCCCGCTGCGCCTGCTCCCGCCCGGCCGGGGAACCATCGGCAGCCGGACCACCGGCCGCCGAACCACCCGCCGCGGAGCCGGCGGCGGCACCAGCGGCAGCGCCCGAGGGCCCGGCGGCCTCCGACGTGTCCCAGTGCCGCAGCGCCCCCGCCTCGCTCTCGCACTCCTGGCTGAGCCGCCGCAGCTCGTCGTCCGCGAAGCGGTGCATCCGGTCCTGGGCGGCCCAGCGCATGGTCTCGGCGGAGTGCGTGATCCGCTCGGCCCGTTCCCGCAGCTCGGGCAGCTTGGCCGCGATCCGCGCGCTGTCCGGCTCGCGCTCCAGGATCCGCAGCTCGCCGTCCAGCTCCGCCGCGTGGGCGTCCAGCCGCCGCAGCAGGGCGAGCGACTCGCCGAGCTGGCCGTCCTGCGCGAGCCCGCTCTCCAGGACCTGGCGGGTGCCGTCCAGCGAGGTCCGCAGGCTCAGCCGGACGCCGGAGATCTGGCCCTGCGGTCCGGTCTGGGTGTAGCTCTTGGCCTTGAGCGTGACGTTCTCCACCGCGCGGCGGGCCTTGGCCTCCTGGCGTTCCATCTTCTCGCCGACCGCCCTCGCCGCCTTGACGACGCCGACCACGACCAGTGCCACCACCCCGAGCCCGAAGAGCAGGGCCAGTCCGAGGATCACGCCGAGCACGTCCATCACGAGCCACCTTCCGCCAGCCGAACCGGCCCCCACCGGGCCCAACGCGGGCCGGACCACCGTCGGTTCCACCGTAGCCGCCCGGCCGCACCCCGGGGCAGGGGAATCAGGGTCCGGCGTCCGAGATCAGGGTCAGATCCGGGATCTCCCCGAGGCCCGCCCCGCCCCCGCGAACCGGCCCGAACCGGCCCGCACCCGCCACCCTCGCACCGGCCGCCCGTCGCACCACGCTCCCGCCCCGCCCCCCGACCCCCCACCCCGCCCCGGGAACGCCGAAGGGCGGGCGCCCCGAAGGACGCCCGCCCGGCCGGGCAACGGTCAGCCCGTGACGATGTTCACCAGCTTCGGCGCCCGTGCGATCACCTTGCGCACCGGCGCGTCACCGATCGCGGCGACGACCGCCGGGTCGGCCAGGGCCAGCGCCTCCAGCTCGGCGTCGGAGATCGACGGCGCGACCTCCAGCCGGGCCTTGACCTTGCCCTTGATCTGCACGACGCAGGTCACCGCCTCGTCCACCACGTACGCCGGGTCGGCGACCGGGTAGTCGGCGTGCGCCAGCGACTCGCCGTGGCCCAGCCGGCGCCACAGCTCCTCGGCGACGTGCGGGGCCAGCGGGGCGACCATCAGCACCAGCTGCTCGGCCACCGACCGCGGCGTGGAGCCGCGCTTCACCAGGAAGTTGTTCAGCTCGATGGCCTTCGCCACGGCCGTGTTGAAGCGCAGGCCGGCCATGTCGCCGCGGATGCCGTCGATGGCCTTGTGCAGCGCGCGCAGCGTCGCCTCGTCCGGCTCGTCCTCCGTCACGACCAGCTCGCCGGTCGACTCCGAGACGACGTTGCGCCACAGCCGCTGCAGGAAGCGGTACGAGCCGACCACCGCGCGGGTGTCCCACGGGCGGGAGACGTCCAGCGGGCCCATCGACATCTCGTACAGGCGCAGCGTGTCGGCGCCGTACTCGTCGGCGATCTCGTCCGGGGCGACGGCGTTCTTCAGGGACTTGCCCATCTTGCCGGCCTCGCGCTTGACCGGCTCGCCCTGCCAGGAGTAGGCGCCGTCGCGCTCCTCGACCTCGGCGGCGGGCACCGGGAAGCCGCGCTCGTCGCGGTAGACGTCCGCGGTGATCATGCCCTGGTTGAACAGCTTGTGGAACGGCTCGACCGAGGAGACGTGGCCCAGGTCGTGCAGCACCTTGTGCCAGAAGCGGGCGTACAGCAGGTGCAGCACGGCGTGCTCGGCGCCACCGACGTACAGGTCGGCACCGCCGGCGGGCTTCTGCTCGGTCGGGCCCAGCCAGTACTGCTCGTTGGCGGGGTCGATGACGCGCGCGCCGTTGGTCGGGTCGACGTATCGCAGCTCGTACCAGCACGAACCGGCCCAGTTGGGCATGGTGTTGGTCTCGCGGCGGTACTTCCGGACGCCGTCGCCCAGGTCCAGCTCGACGTTGACCCAGGCCTCGTTGCGCGACAGCGGGGTCTTCGGCGAGGAGGTGGAGTCGTACGGGTCGTAGGTGTGCGGCGAGTAGTCGTCCACCTCGGGGACCTCGACCGGCAGCATCGACTCGGGCAGCGCGTGCATCACGCCGTCCTCGTCGTAGACGATCGGGAACGGCTCGCCCCAGTACCGCTGGCGGCTGAACAGCCAGTCGCGCAGGCGGTAGTTGACGGTGCCCTCGCCGATGCCGTGTGCGGTCAGCCAGGCGGTGACGGCGGCCTTGGCGTCGACGACGCTCAGGCCGTCCAGCGAGATGCCGTCCGGGGTGCCCTCGTCGTGGGCCGAGTTGACGATCACCGAGTCGTAGGTGTCGAACGCGTCGTCCCAGGCGGCGGGGTCGTCGCCGCGGCCGTCGGTCGGGCGGACGACGCAGCGCATCGGCAGCTCGAAGGCGCGGGCGAACGCGAAGTCGCGGTGGTCGTGGGCGGGGACGGCCATGATGGCGCCGGTGCCGTAGCCCATCAGCACGTAGTCGGCGATGAAGACCGGAACGGGCTCGCCGCTGACCGGGTTCACCGCGTAGGCGCCGGTGAAGACGCCGGTCTTGACCTTGGCCTCGACCTGCCGCTCGACGTCCGACTTGGCGGCGGCCGCGGCCCGGTAGGCGGCGACGGCCTCGGCGGGGGTGGCGGCGCCGCCGGTCCACGCGGCGGGGACGCCCTCCGGCCAGGCCGCGGGGACGATCGAGTCGACCAGGCCGTGCTCGGGGGCCAGCACCATGTAGGTGGCGCCGAACAGGGTGTCGGGGCGGGTGGTGAAGACGGTGATCCGGTCGGCGGAGTCACCGGAGCCGACGGCGAAGTCGACCCGGGCGCCCTCGGAGCGGCCGATCCAGTTGCGCTGCTGCAGCTTGATGGCCTCGGGCCAGTCCAGCAGGTCCAGGTCGGAGATCAGCCGGTCCGAGTAGGCGGTGATCCGCATCATCCACTGGCGCAGGTTGGACTTGAACACCGGGAAGTTGCCGCGCTCGGAGCGGCCGTCCGCGGTGACCTCCTCGTTGGCCAGCACGGTGCCCAGGCCGGGGCACCAGTTGACCGGCACCTCCTTGGCGTAGGCCAGCCGGTACTCGCCCAGCAGCTCGTCGCGCTCGGCGGCGCTCAGCGAGGCCCAGGCCCGGCCGCCGGGGACGGCCTGCTCTCCGGACTCGAACCGGGCGATCAGCTCGGTGATCGGGCGGGCCTTGCCGGCCGCCTCGTCGTACCAGGAGTTGAAAATCTGCAGGAAGATCCACTGGGTCCAGCGGTAGTAGTCCGGGTCGATCGTGGAGATCGAGCGGCGCGGGTCGTGGCCCAGGCCCAGCCGGCGCAGCTGCTGGCGCATGTTGGCGATGTTGGCCTCGGTGGAGACCCGCGGGTGGGTGCCGGTCTGCACCGCGTACTGCTCGGCGGGCAGGCCGAATGCGTCGTAGCCCAGCGTGTGCAGCACGTTGTGGCCGGTCATCCGCTGGTAGCGGGCGTAGACGTCGGTGGCGATGTAGCCCAGTGGGTGGCCGACGTGCAGACCCGCGCCCGAGGGGTACGGGAACATGTCCATGATGAAGCTGTGCGGCTTCGCGGCGACGTCGCCGGCGGCCGGGTCGGCCAGGTCACCGGCCGGGTTGGGGGCGTGGAACGTCCCCTCCTTCTCCCAGATGTCCTGCCAGCGGGACTCGATCTCCGCCGCCAGGGTGGCGCTGTACCGGAACGGCTCGGTTGCGGCCTCGGCCGCCCCGGAAGCAGGGGTCGTCTCGCTCATGGTCCTTCAGGCTCCATCGATGTCAGTTGGCGAACCGGGCCGGTGACCGGGCGGGTGACCGGCCGCGGACGGCCGAGGAGGTCACGCGGCCAAGGCGGTCACGCGGTCGGGGCGGTCGCGGAAAAGGCGGTGGAAAACAAAAAATCCCCTCGCAGGAGGGGACGCCACGCCGACTCCGGCAGCCGCCCGAGAGCGGGGCCGGTCCTGGTCAGCGCGGCCGGCTAAGGAGCAGGCGCACGGTTCGCATGGGCTCAGGGTACCGCAAGGGGATCAGGCCTCTCCCGGCAATACCGTGCGCGAGGCCGCGTCGAAGTCGCGCAGCGCCCGGGCGACCCGCTCGGACTGCATGCCGGCGGCGAGGGCGCGGGCCCGGTCGGCGGTGCCGGCGGCCTCCCGGTGACGGCCGGTGCGCCGCTGGGAGTCGGCCAGCCTGACCATCAGCAGCGCCCTGGCCCGGGCCCGGCCGGGGCCGAGGCCGGCCACCGCCTCGGCAAGCAGCCGCTGGGCCTGCCGGTGGTCGCCGAGGAAGAGGTGCCCCTCCCCCACCATGCCCGCGAGGTCCGCCCGCGCCTCCCCGGCCTCCTCCGCAGCACCACCGTCGGCACCGGCACCGGTCTCCCCGGGCCCCGCACCCGCCGAGGCACCCGCACCCGCCGTGCCGCTCCCCGCCCCGTCCAGCTCCGCGAACGCCCGCTCCGCCGCCGCCCGCGCCTGCTCCGGCTCGCCCCGGCGCCCGTACGCCCGGGCGATCCGGCCGAGCTGCAGCGCCCGGTCGGCCGGACCGAGCGCGTCCCCGGCCGTCTCCAGCGCCCCGGCGAGCGCGCTGACCGCGTCCAGCCCCCGCCCGCCGCTGCTCTGCGTTGCCAGCACCACCAGGCAGCCGACCACGCTCACACCGAGCCGCCGGTCCCCGCTGAGCTGCGCGGCCCGCAGCGCGGCCACGAACGCCCGCTGGGCGGCCGCCTCGTGCCCGAGGTCGTACGCGGCCCAGCCGGCCAGCCGCGCGAACCGGGCGGCCGCGCCGTACAGCGCGCGGCCGAGCGGCTCGTCGTACCCGCCGAGTTCCAGCAGCTTGGCGACCAGGGCCAGCTCGGCGCGGGCCGGGCCGAGCACCAGTCCGCCGCCGCAGGAGCGCTCCAGCCGCTCCTTGCTGCGGCAGGAGAGCCGGAGTTCGCCGACCAGGCCGGGGTCGATCCGCAGCGCGCCCTCGCCGCCGACCGGTGGCGGCGGGGTGGCCAGCCGCTGCGCGGCCAGGTCGAGGTCGGCGCCGCGGAACAGGTCGGTGAGCCGGACCGGCCCGGCGTCGGTGGCGGCCTCGCGCAGCGCGGTCTGCGCGGTGTCGGCGGTCCACGGGTCGGTGAGCAGGTGCGGGGAGAGGATCTTGGCGCCGCGGTTGCCGCCCATCCGGCCCCAGAGCTGCTCGTACGTGACGGCGATGCCGAGGGTGCGGCCGAGCACCTCGCAGACGGTCTGGTCGTGCGGGCTGCGCGGCACCATGCCGCGGTCGCGCCACTTGTACGGGGCGGTGGAGCTGATCGCCAGGCCGGGCGGCAGGGCCAGGTTCACCTCGCGGGCGAGCCGCTCCGGGTTCCAGCCCAGCTGGTGCAGTATCCGGGCCAGCTCCTCGTTGCGCCTTCGCTCCAGATCGGCCATGGCACGACGGTAGCGGTCGGCCGGGGCCGGCCGTCAGGCCGTCGGCGAAAACGGCCCGGGCGCCGGGTGGGCCCCGCGCGACGGGCGGTGGGCCTCACGCACCGGGCGGTGGGCCTCCCGCGACGGGCCGCCAACGACTGAGGGCCGCCTCCCGAATCGGGAGGCGGCCCTCTGTTCCTGTGGAGCTACGGGGAATTGAACCCCGGACCTCTTGCATGCCATGCAAGCGCTCTACCAACTGAGCTACAGCCCCTTGACCTGCGTTGTCACCGGAGGTTTCCTTCGGTTTCCCTCGGCGACATCGACTACTTTACACGGTCGGAGGGGTGCTCCACGAATCCGTTACCGGAGGTACCTCCGGCGGAGGCGAGGGCGAGGGCGGGGGACGGAGGCGGGCGGCGGGCGGCGGCACTCGCGCGCCGGCCACCTGCCACCACACCACCCGCCCCCACGCCACCCCACCGGCGCACCCCCCACCCCCCGCGCCACCCCACCCCACCCCGCACCAGCGGCACGGACGCCGTCCCGCCGGCCGCTACCCCGCCGACCGCCGGGTACGGGCCGCGAACACCCCCGCGACCGCGACGGCGCCCGCGATCACCGCGGTGGTCACCAGCAGCGCGTGCCCGGAGTCCCGGGCCGGCGCGGGGAGGTCGACCCCGCCGAGGAAGACCGAGCCGAGCACCGCCACCCCGACCACCTGCCCGAGCTGGATGACCGTCACCGTCACACCGCTGGCGTCCGCCGCGTCGGCCGGGGCGACGCCGCCCAGCGCCCGGGCGAACAGCGGCGCGTACGCGCAGCCCGCGACCAGCCCGAGCCCGGTCATCAGCAGCAGCGCCGTCGCGCCGATCTCCGCCCCGTCGCCCAGCAGCACGCCGAGCGCCAGGTAGCCCGGGGAGAGCAGGGCGGCGGCGAGCACCGGCAGGGCGCGGTGCAGCCGGCCGGGCAGCCGCTGCCAGTGCAGGCTGGAGACCCCGAAGCCGACCGCGACCGGTGCCGAGCAGAGCCCGGCCCGCAGCGCGCTGTGGCCGAGGCCGGCCTGCTGGTGCAGCGCGAAGGCGAACAGGAAGCCCGCGAAGGCCGCCATGATCATGAACAGCCCGCCGGCCGCCGGGCGCAGCCCGCGCACCCGCAGGACCCGGCCGGAGATCAGCGGCTGGCCGCCGCGCCGGGCGATCCGGCGCTCGACCACGACGAACAGGGCGAACAGGGCGGCGCTGCCGGCCAGCATCGCCCAGCCCCAGGCCGGCCAGCCGAGTTCGTGGCCGAGCACCAGCGGCACGACCAGCAGGCCGAGGGCCGCGCCGAGGACCACCAGGCCGGGGATGTCGAAGCCGCGGTCGCGGTCGCCCGGCAGGCTGGGCAGCAGCCGGGCGCCGACCGCCAGCAGGACCAGGCCGATCGGCACGTTGACCAGGAACACCGGCCGCCAGCCGGTGCCGAAGAGGTCGGCGCTGACCAGGATCCCGCCGAGCACCTGGCCGATCGCCATGCCCCCGGCCAGCACGGCCGAGTAGAGGCCGAGCGCGCGGGTGCGGGCGGCACCGGTGAAGGTCCGCTGGAGCAGGCTCATCACCTGGGGCACCATCAGGGCCGAGCCGGCGCCCTGGAGCAGCCGGAAGGCGATCAGCCAGCCGGTGGCCGGGGCGAGGCCGCAGGCCAGCGAGGCGGCGGTGAAGAGGGCCAGGCCGAGCTGGAAGAGCCGGCTGTAGCCGTAGCGGGCGCCGAGCCGGGCTCCGGTGATGAGCAGCACCGCGTACGCGATGGTGTAGCCGGCGATGACCAGCTGGAGGGCGGCCCCGGAGGCGTGCAGGTCGGTGCGGATGGTCGGGACGGCGACGTTGACGATGGAGGCGTCCAGGACGGCCATGAACTGGCCGCACAGGACGAGGGCGAGGAGCAGCCCGGGGCGTACCGCCCGGGCCGGGGCACTGCCGCCGACCGCGCTGGGCCGGATCTGAAGGTCCGTCATGGCTCCAGCGTGGCGGGTGGCGGGTACTGGTGGTTAGAGCCTGCTGATCCTGGTACTGGCAGCACCTGTCTCCGTCGCGCGGTGTGCGGCACGATGGCGGTCATGACCGTCCTGGACGACTTCAGCACCACCGGCACCGCCGCCCGCTTCGAGGGTGCCGCGCGCGCCGGGGCGGGCCGCAAGGACCGCCGCCGGACCGAGCTGGCCAGTTACCTGAAGGCCTGCCGGGCCCGGGTCACCCCGGAGGAGGTCGGTCTGCCGCCCGGTCTGCGCCGCCGTACGCCGGGGCTGCGGCGCGAGGAGGTGGCGCAGCTCGCCGGGGTGGGGGTCACCTGGTACACGTGGCTGGAACAGGGCCGTCCGATCAACGCCAGTGAGCAGGTGCTGCTGGCGGTGGCGCGGGCGCTGCGGCTGGACCCGACCGAGCGGGAGCACCTGTTCCGGCTGGCCGGCGTGTCCGCCTCGCCGCTGGTGCAGGACGGTCCGCCGGTGCTCGAGCCGTCCACTCAGGTCATCCTGGACGCGCTGCTGCCGCTGCCGGCGGCGGTCTCGAACGCCCGGTTCGACGTGCTGATGTACAACCGCGGGTACCAGGCGCTGTTCGGCACCAACCAGAGCATGACGCCCGGCGGCACGTTCAACAGCATCTGGTGCACGTTGTTCTCGGATCCGTGCTGCAACCCGTTCCTGAACCGGGACGAGGCGCTGCCGCGGATGGTCGCGGTGCTGCGGTCCGCGTACGGCAAGCACGTCGGCGAGCCGGCCTGTCGCAGGCCAACCAGGCCAGCAAGGCCCAGCAGATCTCGGTCGCCGAGAAGGTCCTCGCCTCGCAGGGGCCGGGCGCCTGGCCGGTCTGCTCGCAG
>NZ_JBEYVJ010000283.1:0-9598 GCF_040643935.1 Kitasatospora sp. NPDC047058
CCCTTAGTGATGGTTGTTCAGCGGGGTACTCGACCGTTCTGGTGGTGACCGCCCGGCTGGCCCGGCGCTGGAGCGGACGCCGGGACCGGGCGGGCCGGCGGTCCGGCTGACGGCCCCTTCAGCGGGTGCGCGGGACCGTCCCGCCGTTCACGGCATCGACCAGGGTTCCTGCGGGAGGGGGCGGCCGGTCTCCAGGTAGGTCTTCAGGTTGGAGAGCACGGCCGACCAGCCGTCCTCCGCGTCGTCGCGCTCGGCCTCGTCCGCCAGGTTCTCGTGGGTGACGGTGAGCCGGGTGAGGTCCTGGTGCCCCTGGATCCGGAAGGTCACCCGGGACGGCCCGCCCGGGCGCTGCTCGTCCGGCCCGGCCCAGGTGGTGACCAGGAGGTGCGGCCGGTCGACGGCCTCGACGGTGCCGACCACGTCGGCGGTGCCGGAGTCGTCCTTGCGCTGGTGCTCCCAGCGGGCGCCCGGAAGCCAGGTGGAGACGTTGCGGTGGCCCCAGTAGACGCCGGACTCGTCGGCGTTGGTGAGGGCGTGCCAGACGTGCTCGGGGGTGGCGTGCACGTAGACGATGGCGCGGTAGGGGGTGGCGGTCACGGCGTCACCCGCGCGCGGCGTCGAGCAGCGGCTGGATCTCGAGCTTCCCCATGCGCATCATGACCGCGATGACGCGGTCGGCCTTGGCCCGGTCGGGGTCCGCGACCAGTTCGAGCAGGACGCGCGGGGTGATCTGCCAGGAGAGGCCGAAGCGGTCCTTCAGCCAGCCGCACGGGCCCTCCTCGCCGCCGTCGGCGGTGAGCCCGGCCCAGAGCCGGTCCACCTCCTGCTGGTCCTCGCAGTCGACCTGGAGCGAGACGGCCTCGGTGAACCGGAACTGGGGGCCGCCGTTGAGGGCGGTGAAGCGCTGGCCGTCGAGCTCGAACTCGACGGTCATCACCTTGCCCGCCTCCCCGGGGCCGGTCCCGGTGTAGTGGGTGGTGCCGGTGATCCGGGAGTCGGGGAACAACGAGGTGTAGAAGGCGGCGGCCTCTTCGGCCCGGTCGTCGTACCAGAGGAAGGTGGTGATCTTCTGCATGGCCCGACGGTAGCGGCGGGCGCGGGCCGGACGGCCGAGCCACGGCCGGGGGTCACCAGTTCGGCGCCCCCGGCCGCGCCCGGCCGCGTGCGGCCCGCGGATGCCCGCGGATGCCCGCGGCGGGGTCAGTGCACCCAGCCGGCGTAACGCTGGGTGAAGCGCAGCCCGGTGGCGGCCGTCACGACGACGTCGTAGCGGCCCTGCCGGTCCAGCGGCCAGGCCAGGTTCACCTGCTTGCCAGGCTTGACCCGGACCGTCTGCGGGGTGCCCGCGAAGTCGTTGGGCGCGGCGGTGAAGGCCACCTCGGTCATGCCGTCGTTGACCAGCTGGAGGGTGAACCGGGAGGAGTCGCCCAGGTCGGCCGTCACGATCGGCACGCCGATGTCGTTCTGGCCGCCCCGGCCGTCGCGGATCACCGTACCGGCGAAGCGGCGGACGAAGCCGTCCGGGCCGTGGACGGTGAAGTCGTAGCGGCCGTTGCTCTTCGCGGCCTCCCAGACGTGGGTGGCGGTGGCGCCGGGGGCGACGGTGTACGGGGTGCCGGCGAACGGGAAAAGGATGTTGGGATAGACCGTGTACGGGAAGGCCACCGTGCCGTCGTTGGTCATGGTGCAGGTGACCCGGCCGGTCTTCCGGTCCACGTCGACGTCGGCCCAGGGCTGGTACGGCAGGGGGCGGTGCGGGCGGTCGCCGCGCTCCTGGACGGGCATCGACTGGGCGCCGGCGGCGGGCAGCTGGACGGCCGGGAGCCTGGTCCCGGCGTCGGCCCTCGCCATCAGGGCGTTGGTGTCGGGGAGCGCGGGGATCGAGTGGTCCGGGGCGGCGAAGTCGAAGCAGCTGGTGAGGTCGCCGCAGACGGTCCGGCGCCAGGCCGAGATGTTGGGCTCGGCGACGCCGGTGACCTGCTCCATGAAGCGCAGCACGGAGGTGTGGTCGAAGACCTGCGAGTTGACCCAACCGCCGCGCGACCAGGGCGAGACGACCCAGAGCGGGACGCGGTTGCCGAGGCCGATCGCGCGGCCCTGGGTGAACTCCTCGGGCGTGCCGGGTTCGGGGGTGGGCGGGACCATGTGGTCGAAGTAGCCGTCGTTCTCGTCGTACATGACCAGGAAGACGGTGTGCTGCCAGACCGCCGGGTTGGACATCAGCGACTGCAGTGCGGTGTCGACCCAGTGCGCGCCGTACGCCGGGCCGGCCTCCGGGTGCTCGGAGAACAGGTAGGGGGCGACCAGCCAGGAGATGGTGGGAAGGGTGCCGTCCTTGCAGTGGGCGTCGAAGGCGGCGGGGTCGAACTTGGTCATCGCGTTGACGTACCGCGGGTCGGTGACCGGGAAGTCGTGGAACTGCTTGAAGTAGGAGAGCGCGTTGTCGTCGTAGTCGCCGGTGCGGTCGTCCTTGCTGGGGTTGTGGTAGACCCGCCAGGTCACGCCGGCCTTCTCCAGGCGCTCGGCGTACGTCGTCCAGTCGGCGACCGGGTTGTCGGTGACCGGGGTGTTGTCGATCCACGGGCCGGTGGTGCCGTCCCGGCCGGGGCCGGCGGTGCCGGTCCAGAGGTAGAGCCGGTTGGGGTCGGTGGGGCCGGCGAGGGAGGTGAAGTAGGCGTCGCAGAGGGTGAACGCGTCGGCGAGGGCGTACTGGTAGGGGATGTCCTCACGGGTGAAGTAGCCCATGGTGCGCTCGCCCTTGGCGGCGACCCACTTGTTCATCGCGCCGTTGTTGATCGCCTGGTGGCCGGTGGCCCAGTCGTGCGGCAGGCCGCCGGCGTTCTGCGCGTTGTACTTGGAGGTGTCCATCCGGTACGGCAGCATCGCCCCGCCGTCGCTGCGGCGCGGGTCGGGCTGGCGGAACACGTCGGTGCCGTCCGGGAACTGGAGCGCCTGCTTGTCGCCGAAGCCGCGCACGCCGTCGAGCGTGCCGAAGTAGTGGTCGAAGCTGCGGTTCTCCTGCATGAGGACGACCACGTGCCTGACGTCCTTGATGGTGCCGGTGAGGCGGTCCGCGGCGGGTTCGGCGGCCCGGGCGGTGGTGGCGGGGAGGCCGGTCAGGGCGGCGGCGCCGGCGGCCGCGGTGGCGCCGACGAAGGTGCGGCGGGAGAAATCGGGCATGGCGAACGGACCTCTCGGGGGTGACGGAGGAGGGTAGGCGGGGGCGCGGGTTCGGGCCCTGGGGCTTGGGGCCCGGGGCCTGGGGCTCGGGGTTTGGGGCCCGGGGCCGTCAGAGCTGGAAGGTGGCGACGGCGGCGGCCGTGTCCGAGGGCCACTGGTTGGCGGCGAGGGCGGCCGGATCCGCGCTGGTGGCGGGCCAGTCGGCGACCAGCGTGTGGGCCTCCACCAGCTTGAGCGGGCCGGCGTACAGGACGTAGTCGATCCGGTCCTGCGGCTCGGGCTTGCCGGCGGCGCGCTGCTTGCGGACCGGCGACCAGGTGCAGCCGGGCGCCTTGGCCGGGTCGCGGTTCTCCTCGCGGAAACTGTCGGTCAGTCCGGCGGCCTGGAGCACGGTGGTGACCGGCCAGCCGAGCGGACCGACCCCGCCGTGTCCGGCCGCGGTGGCGGCCGTCCAGTCCAGGTGGGACGGCGAGGAGAGCGCACCCGCGAGGATCACCGGCGTCCCGCCGGCGGCGTCCGCCCTGACGGCCTCGGCCAGCGCCCTGGCCTGCCGGACGCGGACGGAGGCGTTCTCGGCGTCCGTCACCTGGGCGGCGCTCCCGCCGTCCTGGACGGCGTACGGGCCGTAGCCGGTCTCGTCCAGGTGCGCGGTCCAGAAGCGGACGGCGCGGCCCCCGGGCAGCTGGAGGGTGGCGCCGGCGGCCGGCAGCCCGTCCGTCGCCGGGGTGACGGCGCTCAGCGGGTAGCGGCTGAGGATGCCCACGCTGCCCGGGCTCTGGTACGCGTACCAGCCGAGCGTGGTGGCCAGCGTCTGGGCGGCGCTGCCGGCCGTCTCCTGGAGGGCCAGCACGTCCAGGCCCTGGGCGAGAACGACGCGCAGCTGCTTCTCGAGGGCGTCGGTGAAGGTGGCACCCGCATTGGCGAGGTTCCAGCTCGCGGCCTTCAGGCGCAGCGGCCCGGCCGGGTCCGCCACCGGGATCTGCACGGTGACGGTGTCGGTGGCCCCGGCGCTGTCCTTCACGCCGACGACGACCGTCTCCGGCTTCCCGGGCGCGGTGGCGGGTGCGGTGCCGGTGAGCGTGCCGTCGGCGGCGACGGCGGCCCAGGCCGGGCCGGAGACCTTGCGGAAGGTCGCGGCACCGGCGGGATTGCCCGCCGGACGGGACCAGAGGCCGCCGAGCCTGACCGACACGGCGGCGCCCGGGGCGACGGCGGTGGCGGTGAGCGCGTCGACGGCGCTGTGCGGGCGGACCACGGCGGGCCTGGGGCGGAAGGTGAACGGCGCGGTCTGCGCGAGGATCCCGTAGCCGTCCTTGGCCAGCAGGTACGCGGTGTACGGGCCGCCGGTGAGTGCCGAGGTGTCGAGCTGGACGTCGCCGAAGCCGCCCGACGTGTACTTCCAGAGCAGGGAGCTCCCGGTGCCGGGCCGGCGGGTGCCGTCGTAGATTCCGACCCAGTTCTTGGCGTCGGGGGCGTCGGTCGTCCAGTGGAAGGTGAGCTTGTCACCTTCGGTGGGGTTGGCGGGCGTAGTGAGGGTCAGGGCGCTGCCGGTGGCCACGGTTGTCCTGTCCGCCGCGCTCGGGCGGGCGGCCTGCCCCGTGTGGGAGGAGGGCAGGGCGGGGCCGGGCCGTCGGCGGCTGGTCACGGAGGGTGAGAGGGAGGCGCTCGTAGTTGGCTGTACAACTGCGGGCGAGCCCCATTCATCCGGAGGTCAGCGACCTGGGCGTGAACGACGTATGACGGATGGTCGGGCGGTCCGGGAACTCCCGGGCGGCGGCTGGGCGGGCGCGCGGAGGCGGGCGTGCACGCCTGGGCGGGCCGGGAGTCCGTTCCGGCGAGCGGGTGGATCAGCGGCGGGCGAGCCGGCGCTCGCCGCCCGCCCCCCGGGCGTACCGGAGCCCGTAGTGCGCGAAGAGCGCCGGCTCGTCCTCGGCCGGCAGGACGCCGTCGGTGTCGATCGAGGGCGCCTTCTTGACCAGGGCCTTGGCGAACGCGACCCGCACGTAGCCCGGCCCGAGCACGGCCTCGTCCAGCGGGACGAAGACCAGCCGGCGCCGGCCGACCATGCCGACCGTGACGGTCGCGAAGGACGGCTGGTCACTCGCGGTTTCCACGTACACGGATTCGAGTGTGCCGATCCGACGGCCCTTCTCGTCGACCACGGCATGGCCGCGCCACTCCCTGATGTCCGCCGCACCGATCATCATGGCCTCCCGTCGCCGGCCCGCCCTGGCCCGGCCTGGTGGTGGTGTCCGGGGACTTCCATCGTGCTCCGGTCCGCGCCGCTCCGCCCGACGGGGCGCGGGGGCACGGGGGCACGGGGGTGTGAGGGTCCCGGCGAACCGACCGAACGGGCAGGAATGCGGTCATTGCCCGTAAGTATGGGTGAGCCGCCCACCCGCCCACCGACGGCCGGGCCGGGCGTCTAGGCTGTCCGCCGAGAACACCGGACGGATCATCAGATCGCGCAGAGGTCACCAACGAGCGGAGGCGGCCATGGGCTACGACGGCATGTGGGAGCCCGGCGACGCCGCCGTCGCCGCCGACCTCCGGCCCGAGATCCCCCACCCGGCCCGGATGTACGACTACTACCTCGGCGGGAAGGACAACTTCCCCGCCGACCGCGAGGCCGCCGAGCGGGCCCTGGCCGCCAATCCGGAGTTTTGCTCCACCGCCCTCGCCAACCGGGCCTTCCTGTACCGGGCCGTCCGGCACGTCACCCGCCTCGGCCTCGACCAGTTCCTCGACATCGGCACCGGCATCCCCACCGCCGGCAACACCCATGAGATCGCCCAGTCCGTGGACCCGCGCGCCCGGGTCGTCTACGTCGACAACGACCCGATCGTGCTCACCCACGCCCGTGCCCTGATGGCCGGGACGACCGTCGGCCGCACCACCGTGCTCCAGGCCGACCTGCGCGACCCGGCCGGCGTCCTGGCCGCCGCCGACGCCGAGCGACTCCTCGACTTCGACCGCCCGGTGGCCCTGGTGCTCTGCGCCGTCCTGCACTTCCTGCGCGACGAGGACCGCCCCGACAAGGTGCTGCGGGAGCTCCTCGACGCCCTCGCCCCGGGCAGCCACCTGGTCCTCTCCCACGGCACCGCGGACTTCATCCCCACCGAGGTGCGCGACCGCGTCACCGGCGTCTACGACAAGGCCACCGCTCCCTTGGTCGGCCGCACCCGCGACCAGGTCCGCGCCCTCCTCGAAGGCCTCGACGTCCTCGACCCGGGCGTCGTCACCGTCCCGCTCTGGCGGCCCGACTCCGCCCCCGTCCCCGGCGCCGACCGCGTCAGCATGTACGGGGCCGTGGCCCGCAAGCCCTGAGGACGGACGGAGCAGCCACCGTTGCCCCCGGGGACGGTGGAGCGCCGTCTAATTGAGCGGCGGCCGAACGGTCGTCACGTCTACCCTTCGGACGCATGGCTGACGAGATATTCGGAGACCCACGGCTGGCGGCGATCCACGACCCGCTCGATCCGGACCGCACCGACCTCCACACCTACCTCGACCTCGCCCGGCAGCTCGGCGCGCAGCGGGTGCTGGACATCGGCTGCGGCACCGGCGTGTTCGCGCTCCTGCTGGCCGACCGGGGCGTCGAGGTGGTCGGCGTCGACCCCGCCCGTGCCTCCGTCGACGTGGCCAGGGCGAAGCCGGGCGGCGAACGCGTGCGCTGGATCTGCGGTGATGCGACCGATCTTCCGCCGCTACAGGTGGACCTCGTCACCATGACGGCCAACGTCGCCCAGGCGATCATCGACCCGGACGCGTGGCGGCAGACGCTGGCCGGGGCGTTCGGGGCGCTGCGGCCCGGCGGGCAGCTGGTCTTCGAGACCAGGGTCCCGGCCGTGCGCGCCTGGGAGACGTGGAACCGCGCGGCCTCGCACCGGGTCACCGAGATCCCGGGGACCGGCGCGGTCGAGAGCTGGGTCGAGCTGGTCGAGGTGAGCCCGCCCCTCGTCACCTTCCGCTGGAACTACGTGTTCGCCTCGGACGGGCAGCACCTCACCTCGGACTCGACCCTGCGGTTCCGGGAGCGCGAGGAGATCGAGGCCGACCTGGCGGCGCAGGGCTTCAGCGTTCAGGACGTCCTCGACGCACCCGACCGCCCGGGCAAGGAGTTCGTCTTCCTCGCCCGACGCCCCTGACCTCACGGGCCCCCCCACTCCCGGGCACCCGCGCAGGAAGTCGGCCTGGCCGACTTCTCGCGCGGCGGGCGAGGACGGATCGGACGGGACCGGGGCGGTCGTCTGGAACTGGTCCTGCGGTGATCGCCATGGCGAGGGGTGAGTGCCCCTGGTCAGTGGGCCGGTGCGGTCAGGTAGTCGGGGTGGTGGGCGGCGACGTCGTGGGCGGCTCGGACGAAGGCGGCGACGGCTGCGGATCGCGAGGTCTCCGGCCAGGCGACCACGACCGCGCTGGGGCTGAGGCCGGTGACCGGCCGGTAGGCGATGTCCGGGCGCTGGTGCCGCTCGGTGGTGGAGCGTGCCAGGAACGCCACCGCCTGGCCCAGCGCGACCACCTCCAGGAGTTGCTCGACGCTGGCCACGAGCGGCCCCTCAGGAGTGTCGGCCGGCGCCGAGCCCGTGTGGCCATCGCCCGCTTCCGCTCCGTCGCATCCGGTGTAGTAGGCGGTGGTGGAGGGGGCGGCCCCTTTCCAGCGCGGGATCGGTTCGCCCTTGAGGTCGGTCAGCCGCAGTCGCCGGCGTCCGGCGAGGTGGTGCGCGGCGGGGAGAACGGCCAGTCGCGGCTCGACCACGAGCGTCTGGGAATCCAGCCCTTGACCGTCGAACGGGCTGCGCAGCAGCGCCACATCGGCACGGCCGTCCCGCAGCATGGCGATCGGCTCTCCGCTGCCGCCGACGACGACTTCAGGCGGCGGCAGCTGCGAACCCGTTCCCCGGTAGGCGGCGAGGATCTCCCGCAGCAGCCCGGCATCGCCTCCCGGCTTGACCGCCACGACGAGCTGGGGCGTCGGCTGACCGGCCCGGCGTGCACGCCGGGCCGCCGCGTGCACCGCGTCGACCGCGATCCGGGACTGGTCCAGCAGCACCTGGCCGGCGGTGGTCAGCCTCACCTGCCGGGTGGTGCGCTCCAGCAGGCGGACACCGAGCCGCGACTCCATCTGAGCGATCGCCTTCGACAGCGGGGGCTGCGCCATCCCCAGGCGTTGCGCGGCCCGGCTGAAGTTCAGTTCCTCGGCGACCGCGATGAAGTACCTCAGCTCCCGCACCTCCAGCTCACTCATATCCGTGGACTATAGATCCAGAGTCTTCCGGTCTTTCCCTTCCGCCCATGGGCGAGGGGAGGCTGGGTGCATGACGACTTCACAGAAGACGGCTCTGATCACCGGAGCGAACAAGGGCATCGGCAAGGAAACGGCGCGCAGGCTCGCCGCCCTCGGCATCACCGTGCTGATCGGCGCCCGCGACGCCGAGCGTGGCGAGGCGGCGGCCGAGGAGCTTCGCACCGACGGCGCCGACGTACGGTTCGTACCGCTGGACGTCACCGACGAGATCTCGGTCCAGGACGCCGCCCAGCACATCGACGCCACGTTCGGCCGCCTCGACATCCTCGTCAACAACGCCGCGATCGCCGCCGGACCGCAGAGCCCGAGTGACACCCCGGCCGCCACCGTCCGGCAGGTCTACGAGACCAACGTGTTCGGCGTCATCGCGGTGACCCACGCCATGCTCCCCCTGCTCCGCCGCTCCGCCGCCGCACGCATCGTCAACATGTCCAGCGAACTCGGCTCCCTCACCCACCTGGCCGACCCGGGCAGCCCGTGGTCCGCCTACTACTCGATTCTCCTCCCCTACTGCACCTCGAAGAGCGCGCTGAACGCGATCACCGTGCTCTACGCCAATGAACTGCGCGCCGAAGGGATCCTGGTCAATGCGGTGAGTCCCGGCTACTGCGCGACCGACCTCAACCGCCACTCCGGGATGCGCACGGCGGAGGAGGGCGCGGCCGTGGCGGTTGGCCTGGCGACGGTGGGCGAGGACGGCCCGACGGGCGCCTTCCTGGCCGAGGACGGGCCGATTCCCTGGTGAGGCCGCGCCGGCTCCGCCCGAAGCCCTGTCCGCCTGCTCATCGGACCGGCGATCAACTGGCCTGAGCCGGACCGCTCCTCCCCGAAGACCGGGCCGAGGAGGGGCGGGAGGCGGGCGGCGCGCAGGAAGTCGGCCTGGCCGACTTCTCGTGGGCGGGTGAGGACGGATCAGGCGGGGCCGGGGCGGAGGAGGTCGAGGAGTGGGGGGTCGAGGGGCCAGGGGAAGGTGTCGGCGGCTGTCGCGGCGGCGGCGAGACGGAGGGAGCCGAGGAGGGGCGGGCCGTCCGGGCGGTGGCGGCGGGCGGCGGGCAGGCGGACGGCGAGTGCGGCCTCGGTGGCGGGTCGCAGGCCCGGCAGGTCGAACAG
>NZ_JBEYVJ010000284.1:0-9544 GCF_040643935.1 Kitasatospora sp. NPDC047058
GTCGAGCGGGGGCGCTCGACTCGTCCTCGGTCTCCCGGCACCAGGGGGTGCCGGGAAGGAGAAGGAGGAGGAGACGATCGAGCTGCTGAACGACGCCACCGAGCCGACCGCTGAGTCGATTGCCGACGCGCCGCCCGCGCGCCGCCCGCGCCGTCGCCACCGCGACCCCCAGAGCCGCACGTGCAAACTGACCGTGCGTCTGAACACTGAAGAGAAAGCCGAGATCGCCACCGCCGCCGCTGCCCGCGCCGTCACCGTCGGTCGCTTCCTCGCGACCAGCGCCATCAGCGCCGCCCGCGGAACACCCGCTGACCGCGACCCGCAAGACCGCCTCGACCGCGCCGTCGACGAACTCGCTGCCTCCCGCGCGCAGCTCGCCCGCGTCGGCAACAACCTCAACCAGCTGGTCTTCGGTCTCAACGCCGCCGGCTACGTACAGCCGGCAGAGCTGGCCCCGACGCTCGGAGCCGTCCGCGCCGCGGTCGCCGTGGTCGACGATGCCGCCGCCCAGCTGGTCGCCGGTGGACCGAGTGGTCCCTGACATCAGCCGCGGCAGCAAGACGTACGGCCTGTTGGCCTACCTCTACGGCCCCGGCAAGCACGACGAGCACTTCGACCCACACCTGGTGGCGAGCTGGGACGGCTTCGCGCCCGACCCCGGCCGCGACCCCTCGGCGAACCTGAAGCAGCTGGAGCAGGTCCTGGACCTGCGGGTCAACCAGCTCGGACCGAGGCGGCCAAAGAAGCACGTCTGGCACTGCCCCGTCAGCGCGGACCCCGACGACCGGCTGCTCTCCGACGAGGAGTGGGCCGAGGTCGCCCGCCGCGTCGTCGCTGCCGCCGGCATCGCCGAGCCCGGCGACCCGGACGGATGCCGCTGGATCGCGGTCCGCCACGACCCGCGCCACATCCACATCATGGCCACCGTCGTACGCGGCGACGGGCGCCAAGCCCGCCTCAACGGTGACGCCCAGCGCGCCCAGGACGAGTGCCGGCAGATCGAGAAGGATCTCGGCCTCAAGCAGCTCAACCCCGGCGACAAGACCGCCGCCAAGCGCCCGACCAGCGCGGAAACCCACAAAGCCGAGCGGCTCGGACGACCGGAACCCGTACGCCTCCAGCTGCGGGACCAGGTGCGCCGCGCCGTCGCGGGCTGCGCGAGCGAAGCCGAGTTCTTCGACCGCCTCGCCGCCGCCGGCCTGCTGGTGCAGCGGCGCATCGGACCCTCCGGAGACACCCTGGGATACTCGGTCGCGGACCCCGACGACCGCAACGGCAAGGGCGACCCGGTCTACTTCCCCGGCTCGAAGCTGGCCCCCGACCTCTCCCTCCCGCGCATCCGCAAGCGGCTGAGCGGCGGCCTCCGGGCCGCCGGGGCGAGCACCGCCGAGCCGGGCGACCCGGCCACCGGCACGGCCCGTGTGCCCGGCTCCAAGGCCGCCCGCGCCCGCCGGGATGCCGCCGCCGCGGTCGACGACGCCACCCGGACCATAGAGGAAGGGAGCGAAGAGGACGCAG
Organism: Kitasatospora sp. NPDC047058; assembly: GCF_040643935.1. Taxonomy (NCBI): domain Bacteria; kingdom Bacillati; phylum Actinomycetota; class Actinomycetes; order Kitasatosporales; family Streptomycetaceae; genus Kitasatospora; species Kitasatospora sp. NPDC047058. The sequence continues at coordinate 1,519 of NZ_JBEYVJ010000284.1, forward strand.
CGGGGCAGCTGGTCGGCGCGATCGAGATCATCGACGTGCTGGCCGTCCGCGCCCCAGCCGACACCAGGGCCCAACTCATCTCTGCAGCACGGGCATTCGAGCGAGTATCACGCTCCCATGTGCGCGCCGAGCGGGCCGACAACCGGGCAGTGCGAGCAGCTGCCCGCGAGATGCTCAGCAGCGGCTACACCGGGAACCGGGGCGAGGACGGCGGCGTGACCGCCATGCTGCTGTCGGCCCTGATCCTGCTGGCCATCGCCTCCGCCCGGTGGCACTCCGCGCGCTCGCACGCCCAGCAGGCCGCCGCTGCCAGCGCGGCGGCCGAGCAGCTGCGGGCGGCCTATGCCACGGTTGCCGCCCGCCCGATGGCGGCCATGGCCGCGCGGGGTCGCTCCTTGCCGTCGCCGGTGCGCGAGCGCCAGGACGCTGCGATCCGGGCGAAGCTGCCCGAAGCCGTGGCCGGCGAGCACGGCGGGAGCGACTGGGACGCGCTCGCGGCCACCCTCGCGGAGGCGGAGGCGGCAGGCCACGACCCGGCCGCGCTCCTGGAGAAAGCCAGGAACCGCCGCGAACTCGACACGGCGGACTCCGTCACCGCCGTCATGGTCTGGCGGGTCCGCCGGATCGCGAAGCTGTCTGCCGCGCCCTCGGCCAATCCCGAGACGTCCGGCACCCGTACCAAAGCCGGAAGGCCGGCAGCCCCTGCGCCCGCGCCCGCGCCCGGGCACCAGGTCCGCAGCCGACGCTGAACTCTCCGGGCACTCCCCTCCTGCAGCCCGTAGGAGAGCAGTGCCCGGGGCGACCGGATGGAGCGCCGCCGGGGCCGGTAGATCGTCCTCCGGGCCGTGCCGGGACCACTTCCCCATCCCTCCAAGCCCCTGTTGCGAGCCTCTCGTGGCCGTCGGGTCCGCCCGTTTCGATGCCGTCGATGTGGATCCGGAACCCGCCATTTCAATCCGGTCAGCGGCGTTCGACGCTGAACCCGCTGTCGTGGAGCGCGGCGGTCCACACCGTCCGATCGAACCACTTGGTGAGGTCCGGCTTGAGGGAGGTGATCGTCGCCATCCGGGCCTCCCAGTCGTGGCCGGCGTCACCGCGGGCGCCCTCGCATCCCGCGCAGCCGTCCTCTCCGTGGATGTGACCTGCCATCCAGGCGTTCACCGCGACGTTGACGATCACGCTGTAGAGGTCGCCGCCCGACTCGGCGAGCGCGTCGGGCACGCCCGCAAGGATCAGGGCCAGCTCAGGGTTGTCGACAGGGGGCATCGGCGCCTGTCCTGCCGTGTCGTCCCCGGCACCTTCCTGGTGCTGCTTGGCGATGGCGTCAGCGAGCACGTCGGGGTTGAAGTACGCCCAGGCGGAGCGCACCTGGATACCCAGCTGCTGGGCGACCGCTGTCACCCTCTCCTCGATGATGTCCTCCACCGTCCCGGGCCTGACGGTGACTCCTCGGCGGGCCAACGCTGCCAGAGTCTCGGCGGCGGCTTCCTTGAACGCCTTCGATTTCCTCACGCGCGACAGCCTAGAGGAGGCCAGGCAGGAGCCATGCTCCGTTCCCCCGAGCGCAGCCCTTATCACATGATCGGCGCGATGCGTCGGGCTGCGTGGCGCGGAGTCTTGGGGTCCGCCCGCCGACGGATGCGACCAAGGCTTCGTCGGCGGGCGTACCACCGAGCCGCCGACGCCAGCAGGAGCAGCACATGTCCGTCTTCCCGTTCACGGAGCCCGGCGACCGCGCTGGGCGTGCCCTGCGGCGGGCGCCGCAGAGCGACCGGGACTGGCTCCTGCGCTGCTACATGCTGCGCGGCACCGACGCCCTCGCGGGGTCGGTGATCACCTACGCCGTGCCGCTGCTGGTCCTCACCCTCACCCACTCGGTGATGTGGACCGGGCTGGCGTTCCTGCTGGAGTGGGTGCCGAGGCTGGCGGCGATCGTACTCGGCGGGCCGCTGGTCGACCGCCACAGCCCGCAGACCGCGGTCCTGGCGACCAGCCTGCTCCGAGGAGCGGCAGCCGTGCTCACCCTGGTGGGCGTGAGCCTGGGTGCGGGCCTGCCGGTCGTCCTCGGCTTCGGCGTGATCGCCGGCATGCTCGCCGAAGGCAGCTTCCTGGCGGTCGAGTCCCTCGGCGCGGAGGCGAGCCGACGGGCCGGCGCCCAGACCCACCGGGTGCAGTCGAGGTTCACCGCCATAGACCAGAGCGCCGCCCTGCTCGGCCCACTGATCGGCGGCGCGCTCCTGCTCGCAGGCCCCGCCCTCCTGCTGTCCACCGTCGCGATCCTGTCCACCGTCACCATCACCACGGCCCTGGTGATGAGCACCCAGCGCGTACGCCTGCGACTGGTCGCGGACACCGGCCGCGAGCGGGCCCGCGACGCGCTGGCCGGCGGCCTCGACGGCGTCCTGCGCACCCCGGCCCTCGCCTGGCTGGTCGGCACGCTCGCCGCCGCCAACTTCGCGTCCGGCGTCCTGCAGGTCTCCACTCCGATCACCATCACCGAGGACCTGCACCACAGCACCGCGGCGACCGGGCTGGTCTGGAGCGTGGCGGCAGCCGCTTCCTTGGTCGCCGTCCTCGCCTCGAAGTCCGCCATCGACCGCTTCGGGCTTTTCCCCGTGATCCTCGCTTCCTCCGTTGTCACCTGCACCGCCGCCGCCGCGGCAGCGTTTGCCCCGAGCCTGCTCACCTACACCGCGGCGGTGGCCACCCTGATGGCCGCCGAGGGCGCGGCGACCGTGGCCCTGCGCACAGCCCGAGCCCGCCTGATCCCCGCCCGGCGCTTCGCCGCGACGCTGTCGGTCTGCGTCCTGCTCGTCCTGGTGCCGCTGCCGCTGGCCGGCCTGCTGGTCGCTGCCGTCCCGGCGGCCAACGTGCGGGCGCTGCTGTTCGCGAGCGCCTTGGCCGTCGCCGTCGCCACCACCGTCTGCCTTATGGGTCTCCACCGGCACCGGCACGCCTACGAGAACCCGGCCGCCGAGCCCACCGCCCAGGAGAAGGCGCTGCGGGCCGAGGCTTCCTGACCGCCCCTCCCGGCCCAACACCTGACCATCCGCCTCGCCCCACTACGGAGACGCCTGTGGCCATGACCGCTCGCCGCCGCCCCTTCCGCATCACCCTCGCTTGCGGCTGCACCATCAAAACCCGCAACACGCCCTTCGGACCGCACGTCACCTACCACTGCGGCAGCGGCCTGCGCCACGGCTACACCCTCGCCTGGGTCACCTGGACCGACACCGACACCGGCCGCACCAGCACCCACCCCGACTGGCAACCAACCGAACGTCAACTCGCCTGCCACCCCCTGGAGACCGCCGCCGCATGACCTTCCCCACCGCCGCCGTACCCGAGACCACCATGCGCTGGCACGGGCACCCGGCCGACGCCCCGGCCGACACCCACCGTGCGCCCCATCCCTCGCGCACCCGGGCCTGGGCGAGCGCGTGGTCGGCCCTGACCACCGAGCGAATCCTGGCCCACCGCCACCTGCACCTGACCGACCCCGACAGCGCCGAGGCGGAGACCGTCTCCTTCTTCCTCGTCGACGCGACCGGCTCCCCGTACTGGACGAGCCAGGAGACCGACGCCGGCCTGCCGCCCGTGTGGCCGGGCCCGGTGCTGTACGCGGGCAACAGCCCGCACGCCGAGTACGGCGGCGCCGGCACCGCGACCACCGCGCTCGCAGCCGCCACCGTCCGGGCCGGCCTCGACCTCGCTGCCGAGCTCGGCGCCCGAGCAGTCGTCCATCCCGGGCTGAACGAGGCCCAGGCCGACCGGCTGACCGCCGCCGCCCGCGCCACCAGTGCGGGACCGGTCCTGGACCTGGCCACCGACGTCGCTTGGACCCGCACCCTCGGACCGACCCTGGAGCAGTGGTGGCAGGGCATGCCGACGCGTCAGCGCAGGGACATCCGCCGCCGCTGGCGCCGCGGCACCGAAGCCGGCCTCGTCCTTGACCCGCTCACCAGCACCGCCGACATCCTCCGCGCCGTCCCGGACTTCGCGCCGCTGGCCGCCGGCACCGCCGACCGCCACGGCACCGCGTTGTACGGCACCGACATGTTCGAGCAGCTCGTCGCCGTGCCCGGCACCGTCCTGCTCGCCGCCCGCCACGAGGGTCGCCTCGTCGGCGGGATCTACGGCTGGTTGTACGACGGCTGCCTCTACCTCTGGGCCTCCGGCCTCGACTACGAACAGCCCCTCGCCCCGCTCGTCTACACGTGGCTGATGTGCGAGTCCGCCCGCTGGGCGACCGACCAGGGCGCGATCCTCATCGACGCCGGTCGCGCCAACCACCTGGCGAAGGCGCGCCTCGGCTACCGGCCGCGCATCCTGCGCACCGTCGTCCACCTGACCGGCCACCAGCCCGCCACCGAGCACGCGCTGCGACGGCTGTCCAAGTGCCTCGGGGACCAGGCCGCCCCGCACCTGCCCCCGTCGACCCGCTGGTGAACCCCGCCGTTCCCACCGTTCCACGCGCCGCGCTGCCCCGTACCGGAAGGACCAGCATGACCACCACCAACGCCCCGACGAACGACACCCGTGACGAGGGGGTGCTCCTGGTCCTGGGCTCCGGGGACAGGGCCTACAGGTCGTACTGTCTCGCCTCCGCCGCCGGGCGCAGCCCGCTGGTCCTGGTGGACACCACCGATCCGACCTGGCAGCTGGACCACGTCCGCGACCACGAGGTGGCCCACCTGGGCGACCTGGAGCAGCTGCGGTGGGCGGTCGCCCGCCTCGCCGAGCGCCACGACATCAAGGGCGTCGTGACCTGGGACGAGTACGCGCTGGTCCCAGCCGCGCACGTCGCCGCCGACCTCGGCGTTCCCGGGCAGTCCTCGGCCACCGCCGCGGCCTGCCGCAACAAGGCCGCCTCGCGGGCGGTATGGGCGGCGGAAGGTGTGCCGTCCGCCCAGTCGATCCGGGTCACCTCCCTGGTGACCGCCGCCCGCGCGGCCCGCCGCATCGGCTACCCCGTGGTCCTCAAGCCGGCCTCCCACGCCGGGAGCATCGGCGTGATCAAGGTGGAGCACCCCGACGACCTGCCGGGCGCGTTCGCCTACGCCAACGGCCGGGCCGAGAACCAGGGCGAGGAGGGCAGCGGCCTCCTCGTCGAGGAGTACCTGGCCGGACCCGAGATCTCGGTCGAGTGCGTCACGGTGCACGGCATCACCACCGCCGTCGCCGTCACCCGCAAGGAGCTCGGACCGGAACCGCACTTCGAGGAGGTCGGCCACGTCGTGGTCGCCGGAGACCCGCTGCTCGCCCAGGCCGGCCCGATCGCGGAGTCCGCCCTGGACGCCCTCGGCGTGAACGCCGGCATCTCGCACGTCGAGATGCGCCTGACCGCCGACGGGCCCCGGCTGATCGAGGTCAACGGGCGCATCGGCGGCGACCTGATCGGACACCTGGTGCACCTCGCCACCGGGATCGACCTCGCCGCCGCGGCGGCCGACATCGCGCTCGGCCGCGAACCCGACCTCACCCCCACCCGCTCCGCCGCCGCCGGCGTCCGCTTCCTCTACCCGGACGACTCCGGCACCGTCCGCACCGCCCGCCCCCGACCCGAACTGGGCAATCCCGCCTGGCTGGAGCGCCTGGTGTGGGAGTGCGAGCCGGGCGATCAGGTCCTCCTGCCCCCGGCCGGTGACCTCGGCACCGCGCGGCTGGGACACCTGGTGGTCACCGGCACCGACGCCGCCCAGGTCCACGAGCACCTCGCCCACGCCGAGGGCCTGCTCGACATCGAGGTCGACCCCGCCCCGACGGAGGGCTGACACCGAACCTGCGGAGGGCCCGGCGCACTGCTCGCGCCGGGCCCGCCCCGCCACCGTAGCTGTCCGTACCGGTCGGCGGCACCCCCTGCCTGAGCCCACCCAAACCCCCCCCGATCAGGACCCCGTGGACCTCCCCTCCTACGCCACCGCCCTCGCCGCCCGCCTGCCCGGCACCTGGACAGCCGAGCATCACCTCGACCTCGACCCGGACATGGCCGACATCGTCTCGATGCTCACCCTCGGACCCGTCCGGGCAGCCGACTTCCGCAGCGCCTCCGTCCTCACCGACCCCGCCCGGCCGATCGGCCTCCTCGTCACCCAGGAGCAGCCCGCCGCCGGTCCCGCCTATTACGTGATCCGCTCGCTCGCCCTGACCGACGGGCACGCCTACACCCGGCAGGCCGCCGCCGACGACCGGCTCCACCTCGCGGTCCCCGCCACCCCGGAGACCGCAGCAGAGGGCATCGAGCGCACCCTGCTGCCGTGCCACGACCGGCTCCTGGCCCGTCACCGGCTGGCCGTCCTCGAAGAAGCCCTCCAGGGGGCCCAATGGGCTGCCGACCACTGGGACTTGATCTCCGACCGCCTTTGTGATGACGACGGCTGGCCGCTGGACGAGCAGCTGTACAGCGACGGCAAGGTCCGCCGAGACGCCGACACGCTCGCCCACCTCCAGAGGGTGCTGCCCCACGCCGACGCCCTCCTTCGAGACGGCCGCGCCGCCCAGCGCCACCTTCCCCCTGGGGATAAAACCGATCGGATCGGTTACCAGCTGCGCACCCTGGCCGACAGCTTCGCGAGTGCCACCCGGACTCTGGACGAGTGGACGCCCACCCTGAGCCGCCACATCCGGACGGACGGGGCACCGATCGAGCCCGGCCACACGACCGCGGTCGAGGAACGCAACGCGGAGCTCTGGTCGGACATCGACACCTGGCTCACCACCGGCCCGGCGCTCGCCGCCCTCCTGCACGGTGAAGTTGGCCCCGCCGCGCCTGCCGGTCGCACTGCCGCAGCGGAGGCACGCTCGCCGAGTCTCCGTGCAGCCGGCCCGCCCCGGGCCGCTGAGCAGCAGGCCAGCAGTACGCCGGCCGACCGGCCACCAGCACCCCACCGGTGACGTCACACGCACGAGGGACGCGAAGCGAAAACCGCATGCCTCTTCGCCCTGCTGCGTCCAGAATGCCCGGCATGACCTACGAGAGCCCGTTCGGGGCGATGGATGTCGAGCACGAGTGGCCCGCCGCGCTGTGCCTGTCCCGTACCCACTGCGCGGACGCCTCCGAGGAGACCATCGGCGAGTTCTACCAGGGCGCCGTCGCGCTGATCACCGCAGGCATCGCCCAGCCGGCCTTCTTCCTCGCCCGACAGCTGGCCGAACTCTCCCTGAAGGCGCTCCTCGGGCCCGGCCAGAAGCACGGCCACGACCTCGGGAAGCTGCTGAACCGCCTGGAGGAGAAGGGCGACGACCTGTTCGCCGCCGGCGGCGACCGGTACCTGATCGTCGACTTCATCCGGGACCTTCACCGCCGTGACCCGAAGGGCGACCAGGGGCGCTACCCGACGACGAGCGACGGGGCACCCGCTCTGGCCGCAGTGTGCTGTGCCAACCCGGTGCTGTTCCGCCGGTACGTCGACGACCTGTTCGGCTACGTACAGGGACGGATCGGCACCTCAGTCAAGGTCACGCCTGGGTAACGAAATGCCGATTCGGGAATAAAATCGGCGATCACCTGGTTAGGTCCAGCACTTGCAACGAAAGGGCTTTACTTGTCGGATCTGCCGAGACCTCACGACGGCCAGGGTTCCAACGACCCGTTCGAGCCGGCTGACCTTCCGCCGCTCGATCAAATCGAGTTCTCGATCCCCGACTTCCCCTCGCTCGCCCCGGACCAGCCCGTGATACGTGCGGTCCCGCACCACGACGAGCTCAACCCGCACGGCATCGTGATCACTTGCCAGGAGTGCAAGGCGCTACGCGACTGGCTGCTCCTCAACATTCGTGCGCACGTTTTCGTCCGTTGCCGCTGCGGCCACGAGTGGCTGGAGGACGCCCTGACGGTCGAGTTCTTCGAGCTGCACTTCTCGGCACCCGAGGTTGCCTGGGACGACTACGAGACCGCCATGGCCTCGACCGGATTCGATGGTGCCTGGGCCGGCACCTATCTCAACTGAGCCGGCGGGCGCGGCCTGACGGCCGGCCTTTGGTGGACTCCGGCGAATGGCGACGGGGCGGCACCGCGAGAGATCGC
>NZ_JBEYVJ010000285.1:0-9538 GCF_040643935.1 Kitasatospora sp. NPDC047058
CTGCACGCGGAGACGGGCGCGCCGCGTCACCCGCCGTCTCCGGCGGCGAGCCGCCTGAGCAGGCCGAGCAGGACGGCCCGGTCCGCCTCGGGCAGCGGGGCGAAGCAGTCGGCGAGCACCTCGTCGGCGACCGCGTGGCCGGCCGCGAGCACCTGCTCACCGGCGGGCGTAAGGTGGTGCTCGATGCGGCGGCCGTGTCCGGGCCGGCGTTCCACCAGCCCCTGGGCGGCCAGACGGCCGACGAGCGCCCCGAAGGCCTGCTCGCTCTGGAAGGTCGCCACGGCCAGCGCGCGCGCCGGGGCCCCGGGTGAACGGCTGATCGCGCGCAGGGCGTCCCACTGCGCCAGCGTCGTGCCGACGGCCGCGAGCGCACCGTCGAGCGCCCGGTGCTGCCGGTACTGGGTCTGCTTGACCGCCCGGCCGAGTTCTTGCAGCTCACCATGCATGGAGCGATTCTACGACACAACCAAGCTAGCTTATATAAAGATGTTTAGTTACTCTGGAAGGCATGAACACCGACCTTTCCCTCACCCTGTCCGAGGCCGGCGCCGGCCGTCCCGTCCTCCTGCTCCACGGCGGCGGAGGCCCGGCCACGGTCGCCGGCCTCGCCGAGCGCCTCTCCGGGAGCGCACACACCCTCACGCCCGTCCACCCCGGCTGGGACGGCACCCACCGCCCGGCCTGGCTCACCGGCATCGACGACCTCGCGCTCGCCTACCTGCAGCACCTCCACGACCACGGGCTGCACGACGTCCTGGTCGTCGGCTCCTCGCTCGGCGGCTGGATCGCCGCCGAGATGGCCGTGCGCGACACCGCGGGAACCATCACCGGCCTCGTCCTGATCGATGCCGTCGGCGTGCACGTCGAGACGGAGCCGATCGCGGACGTCTTCGCCCTCGACGCCCGCGGCCTCGCCGAGCACTCCTGGCACGACCCGGACCGGTACCACGTCGACCCCGCCACCCTGCCGGCCGGCGAACTCGCCCGGCGGCAGGGCAACATGGCCACCATGCGCACGCTCGCCGGCGACCCGTACATGCACGACCCCCGGCTGCTGGACCGGCTCGGCGGCGTCCAGGTCCCCACCCTCCTGCTCTGGGGCGAGAGCGACCGCGTCGTCACCCCCGCCTACGGCGCGGCCTACGCCGCCGCCTTCGGCGACGCCCGGCTGGAACTCGTCCCGCGGGCGGGCCACCTCCCGCAGATCGAACAGCCGGAGGCCACGTACCGGCTGGTCGAGGCCCACCTGCACCGGACCAGCGCCACCCCTCCTGTCGCCACCGGGTGACCACCGAGCCGCCACGGCGCCGTCGGACGGGGCTGGCGCGCCACTCCCGGCCCAGGTTCCGTCCTTGGGTACCGTCACCGGCTGTGGAGGAGATTCGACGGAGCGTCAGCGGCGCGGCGGCGCAGCCGGAGTCGAGCGCGTGCCGGCCGGAGCCCCGGGCCGGGACGGGCGGGGAACCGGAGCACGTCTGGTACGCGGCGTACGGCTCGAACATGCGTGCCGAGCGCCTGGCCCGCTACCTCCTCGGCGGCCGGCCGCCCGGCGGCGTGCGGACCCACCCCGGATCCCGGGACGGCGGGCTGCCGGCGCGGACCGTCCCGCTGCTGCTGCCGGGGTCGCTGTACTTCGCGCTGGAGTCGGCGGTCTGGGGCGGCGGCATGGGCTTCTACGACCCGGCCGCGCCCGGCGAACTGCCCGCCCGGGCCTACCTGCTCACCGCCGGGCAGTTCAGCGACATCGCGGCGCAGGAGATGCACCGCGAACCGGACCAGGACCTCCCGCTGGCCGGGGCCGTCACCGCCGGACGGGAGCAGCTCGGGCCCGGCCGCTACGAGACCCTGCTCTGCCCGGGCACCCTCGACGGCGTGCCGGTGCTGACGTTCACCGCCCCGTGGGACCCGGCCGCCGCCGAGCTCAGCGCCCCGAGCGCCGCGTACCTGCGGAACCTCGCCGCCGGCCTGGTCGAGGCCCACGGCTGGAGCCTGCGGCAGGCGGCCGCCTACCTGAGCAGCCGCCCGGGTGCGGCCGGCCACTGGACGGCGGCCGCGCTCCTGCGCGAGCTGGCCGGGACGGTCGGCGAGGCCGGACAGCCCGGCTGAGCCGGAGGCCCGCCGATGGTCAGGCCGTCAGGGCCGCGCGGACGCGGGCCTGGACGGCGGGGTCGGTGAGCAGCGCGTTGTGCTTCAGGCAGTCGGTCTGCAGGTTGACGGCCCCGGCCAGGCCGGTGCTGCCGGTCGGTGCGATCTGTTCGTCGCAGGCCGACCAGAAGGTCGTGTACCGCACGGGCGCCGGGGTCTCGGTACCGCTGTTGGGGTCCAGCCAAGGTACGTGCAAAAGGGGCCATGGCGTGATCTTGGAGACGTGAAGGCTCTTGCCGCCGGCCAAGGTGAGCCGATAAGCCGCCATGCGACGATCTTGAAGCTCCGCCTCCGGTGCTCAGCACCGGAGCTCGGGTTCGTCCTGGTCTGCGGGCTTGACTCCGCGGGCTCCTGGCTACCCTGGGGCCAGGATCCGAACGGCCCGGGCAGGCCGGGTTCGGTGGCGCCGAGTAACCGCGCCGCGGCCTTTGTTAGCTGCGGGCCGGGGATCACTATCCGAGCTCTTCGAGTGCGGCGGCGTTCAGCTCGGCGCGCTGGAAGACCAGGCGCTCGCGCAGCTCGATCTCCTCCGGGGTGAGCGGTTCGCCGGGGCGGAGGATCCGCGCGGGCTTGGGTCGCAGGGGCAGGTCGTCGTCGGCCGGTGCGTCGAGGGCGTCTTGCTCGGCTTCGGCGAGTGCCCGGTACACCGAGGCGACCGAGGGATGCTTGCCGGCGTTCTTGCCAGTCTTGATGATCAGCTTCCCGGCGATCTCCGGGACGGGGACGCCCTTGTCCTTGAGCGCGATGGCGAATGTGAGCATGTCGTCGTCGATAACCTCGGCCGGCCGCCGTGGTTGCCCTTCGCGGCGGCGGTGACCTGGCCTTCGAGGGCCTTCTCCCGGATGTAGTTGCGCTCGATCTGCGCGGCGGCGGCCAGGACGGCGAAGAACATCGAGCCCATGCCGTTGGGGTCGTAGACGCCGCTGAGCGGGCCGGTGAGGAGTTCGAGCAGGATGCCGTGCCCCTGTAGGTCGGCCGACATCTGCATCAGCTCGGCTGCGTTGCGTGCCAGGCGCTTCATCTCGTGGACGGTCAGGATGACCACCTGGTCCGGCGCGGCCTCCTTGAACTGGCGGGCCAGGGTGAGCGCGGCCTCCATCTGCGGGCGGACCTTGATCCGGGTGCTGATCTTCTCCTGGAAGATCTTGAAGCAGCCCGCGGTTTGCAGGGCCTCGATCTGGCTGGCGAGCTCCTGCTGGGCGGTCGAGCAGCGCGCGTACCCGATCCGGATCGGCGGGGCGGCGTAGTCGGGCGCCGGGGTGAGCACCGGGGCCGGCCGCCGCTGCCACGGCTTGCCCGGACCGTGGTCGGCGGGGACCAGGACCTCCAGGTCCTCGCGCAGCGCGGGCACGAGGATGAAGCGCGGGGTGTGGTACTTCGCCGCGGTCTTCCCTCCCATCGTCCGGCACGCGCTCCCGGCCGGGGCTTCGCACTTCGGGCAATCGTGGCGTTCCACCGCAGATGCTGCCTGATCGGATGTCAGATCCATGCCGGGATTGTCTCAGAAGTGTCTTGCAGAACGCCGGAGTTTTGAGAGGTTTTCTGCGAGTGGAGACCTGGATAATCCGGACACGTTCCGGGGGTCTCTCAGAACTCTCGCAACTGTTCATTTGTGAGAGTTACGCATCGTCACGACTGTCACGTTCGACTACATGGCACTTTGTCGAGGTCTCGGACTCTGTTGCTCAATTCGGACCGCGGGCCGGGGCGACTTCTCGGGGGTAGATGACACCGGGGGGTTGGGTCGAGCTGGGTGGACCTCAGCTCTTGACGGCCTCTGCGATCTGCAGGGCGGCCTGGGCGGGCGTGAGGTACGTGGTGTCGATGACCTCGGCCTCGGCGTGCAGCCAGGTGCGGGCCGCCTCGGCGTAGGGCTCAAGGTACTTGAGGCGGAACCAGGAGTTGGGACCGACAACAGTGTCCCCTGCGATGCGCCCGCGGAGGGTGTCCTGGTCGGCGTGGAGGACGAAGTGCCGTACTGGAATGGCGTGCTGGGCGAGGCCCGTGCTGATCTCGCGCCAGTACTGCTCGACCAGGACAGTCATCGGCATCACCAGAGTGCCGCCGGTGTAGTCGAGTACGCGGCGGGCGGTCTCGACTACGAGCTGCCGCCACGGCGGCCAGTGCTGGAAGTTGTCCGTCCCGGGCAGCCCCGGCGTGATGTCCATGAGAGTCTCGCCGACCTTCTCGGCGTCGAACACCCGTGAATCCGGGATGAGTGGCTGTATGAGTGCACTGGTCGTTGTCTTGCCTGCGCCGTGGGTGCCGTTGAGCCATACGATCATGGGCCTCGATGCTAGCGCTGTGCGGGCCGTGGGAACCGGGAACGGCAGAAAGCCGGTACGGCTCGGGCCTTTCTCGTGTCACCTATCTCGGTTCACTGCGGCATGATCGCTCCTGCGGTCGTCTCGTGGGCAGGCGGTCGCGGGGGTGGTGTGGGTGTCGATGAGGGCGGCGGGACTGCCGGAGGCCCCGGAGCAGACAGCACTGGTCGCGGCAGCGGCTTTCCCCAAGGGGACGCTGGCAATGCGGGTGCGCCAGGAGCTGGCGGACGTCTTCGCGGACGAGCCGTTCGCGTCCGCGTTCGGGGTACGCGGTGCTCCCGGCTTGTCACCGGGGATGCTGGCGCTGGTCACAGTGCTGCAGTTCGCCGAGAACCTGACCGACCGCCAGGCAGCCGGGATGGCGGTGCGAGCGATCGACTGGAAGTACGCGATCGGCCTGGAGCTGACGCATCCGGGGTTCGACTTCACGGTGCTGGCGAAGTTCCGTGCCCGGCTGGTCGAGCACGGCATGGAGCGCCTGGTCTTCGACCGGCTGGTGGAACACTGCCGTCAGGAGGGCCTGATCGCAGCTGGGGGGGGAAGCAGCGCACCGATTCCACACATGTCATCAGCGCGGTGCGGGACCTGAACCGGCTGGAGCTGGCCGGGGAGAGCGTGCGTGCGGCGCTGGAGTCGCTGGCCGTCGCGGCCCCGTCCTGGCTCAGGCAGGCGGTGCCGGTGGCCGAGTGGGAGCTGCGTTACGCGACCAGGGTCGACTCGTGGCGGCTGCCCGCCTCGAAGACCAAGCGGGACCGGCTGGCCGAGGTCTACGGCCAGGACGCGCACCGGCTGCTGCACGCCCTCCACGCGCCCGACGCCCCGGTGTGGCTGCGGGAGATCGAGGCGGTCCAGCTGCTGCGACGGATCTTCCTGCAGACCTACCTACGTGACGACCGACGCCCGGGGACGGGAGGTGGTCAGGAAGCGGGAGGCCGAGGTTGACGGCGTCCCGCCCGGCCATCTGCGGCTCGCCTCCCCCTACGACCGCGACGCCCGCTGGTCCGCCAAGGGAGACGAGCTGTTCTGGCGCGGCTACAAGGTCCACCCCACCGAGGCCTGTGACAACACTCCCGACGGCACCGACGCCCGGGCCCGCACTCCGAACCTGATCACGGACGTGACCGCCACCGCCGGCATCCAGCAGCGTCTGACCGAACGGCAGATCAAGCCGGGCGAGCACTACCTCGACTCCGGCTACCCCTCCGCCGACATGGTCACCGCCGCCACACACGAAGGCATCGCCATGACCACAGCGCTGCTGGCAGACCACTCCCACCAGGCCCGAGCCGCCGAAGGCTTCGACAAGAGCGCCTCCGCATCGACTGGACAGCACGTCAAGTCCGCTGCCCCGAAGGCCGCACCAGCACCGGCTGGTATCCCGTCCAGCAGCACGGCCACGACGCCATCGTGATCGAGTTCGCCCGAGCAGACTGCGGCTCCTGCCCGTCCCGCGACACGTGCACCACCGCCGCACGCGGCAACCGCATGCTCACCCTGCGGCCCCGCGAACTGCACGAGACCGTCACCGCCGCCCGCGCCGAGCAGAAGACCGACACCTGGCATGCCAAGTACGCCCTACGCGCGGGAGTCGAAGGCACGATCAACCAGACCCTCGACATCACCGATCTGCGCCGGGCCCCCTACCACGGCCTGCCCAGGACCAGCCTCCAGCACGCCTACTCCGCCACCGCGATCAACGTCATCCGACTCGACGCCCACTGGGCCGACCAGCCCACACGTCCCCGGACCAGCCGACTCACACGACTCGCCCACCAACTCGCGGCCTGATCACCGACCCCGAATAGAGCAACAGAGTCGTCTCGCGAGTGGACCGGCCCCACCCGAACAGCGGATCATCGGCCGTCATCTCCTTCAGTGGAGCATCGGTCCGATGAGCCAGCCTCAATGGCAGCGCCTCCCTGCTCCGGCAACTGACCGGATGCCTCCCGCTGTTACTTCCTGGTCGCGGTCGCAATCACACCGAAGGTGAGTGCGCCCGTCAGTAGCGCGAACGTGAGTGTGACGGCTGCCCACTGCCCGATGGAGTCGACCTGGTCGCCGAGCCCGAGCAGCTGCCACGCGGTGTCCCGCAGCGCCAACGAGACCGGCAGTGCCAACGCGCTTGCGGTGATCGCAATCCGGGCGGCCCGTCGCGTCCCCGACGCGGGCGGAAGCGCGGCGAACCGCAGGACACTGTTGCAGATCATCACAAAGGCGAAGGTGCCGCCCGCGAAGACCGTGGTCTCCACGGTGAAGAGCAGTACCCCGGGCCAGCCCTCGCCGGAAGCCAGTCCCGTGGCGACCAGCAGGCCGGCGGCGACAGCGGCCGCGGCGGCGAGCAGGGCGAAGCGGAGGCGTACGAAGCCGAGCACCTTGCCGCGGCCGATCAGCGCAGCGAGTGCGCGCCCCATGCGGGAGCGGGGGGCGGCGAGGAGAGTCGCGAGGGGTGCGAGGTCGTCCAACCAGTCCCCGCCCTTGTCCTCGGCCCCGCGTACCGGCTTCGGTAGCCGTCGGATCGCCCGGCGGTGCAGCAGCAGGCTCCCGGCCGTCACCCCGGTGAGCGGCAGCAGGGACGCGATCAGCCAGGGGGTGCCGCCGTCCCAGGACGCGCGGTCCGCCCGCGCGGCCACCGCCGCCCAGTCGGTGGCGAGCGTGGCGGCGACGAGCAGCGTGCAGACCAGCGCGGCCCGAAGTACCTGCTCGATCCGGTAGCGCGGCAGCGGCCGGTCGCGGCGGCACAGCAGCGCCCTTGCCCCGCCGAGCGTCCCGAGCAGGGGGACGAAGAACATGGTGAAGGTCACCACTGCGTCGTATGGATCGTCCTGCCAGGGACTGCCCGCCCGCACCACGCGAACCTGTGTCGTCAGGTAGGCGAACAGGGTGAAGGCGGCGGCGCCGGCGGCGGACGTCAGCAGCGCCGCGGCAGCGGCAGGCCGAGCGGGGTGTCCGACCTCCAGCTGATTGATCGTCAAGTCATCGCGCATGACGGCGATAGTACACGCCGCGTAGTACTTGGCGTGTAGTTCGCGGCACGTAGTATGGTGCTTCGTCAGATCGGGAGGAGCGATATGCACGTCAACGATGCCCAGACGCTGGTGCTCTGCGCGCTGGCCGACGGGCCGCTGCACGGATACGCCATCAACACGGCGATCGAGGAGCTGACCGGGGAGCGGCTGGGCCCCGGCAGCCTGTACGGGGCGCTGGCCAGGCTGGAGTCGAAGCGGCTGATCGAGCCGCTCGACGGGCAGGGCCGCCAACGCCCGGTGCAGCTGACGTCCCTCGGCCGCGAGGTCCTGGAACGCGAACTGCGCGCCATGGCCCGGGTCGCGAACGCGGGACTGCGGCGCCTGGGGGTGCACCCGGCGTGAGCGTCGTCACCCGCAGCCTGGTCAGGCTCTACCCGGACGCCTTCCGCGAGCGCTGGGGCGCGATGGTGGAGGACGAAGCCCGGGGCGCGGGCTGGAAGTCCTGGCCCAATCTCATCGCGGGCATCGTGGACATGTGGCTACACCCGGCCCACTGGCCCGCCGACTCCCCGGCACAGCGTCAGCGGAGGGTGGCCACCATGGGCATCACGGTCGCCCTCGCCGCCTGGTTCCTGAGCCACCTGGCCGCCGAACAGGCCGGCCCCTTGCCCGCCGACGGCGTCCGGGAGCAGGTCACGCACGGCTGCACCACCCTGCTGCTGCTCGGCATCGCCCTCGTCGCACCCAGGCCCCGGCCCACGCTGCGCGCCGCGATCACGTTGCTGGGCTGGGCGCTCCGTCGCCTCGCCGTACCGACGCTCCTCGGCACGACCGTGGTCGTCCTGGTGCACGGCGGCTTCGACGCGGACGCCTCACCGCCCACCCTGCGCACCGCCGTCCTCGCCGCCTGGTGGATCACCCTGGGCCTCGGCGCGATCCAGATCCCCCGCATCTTCACCGGCGTCGGCGCGGACGCCGTCGTGCCACCCGGCACCGGCAGCCTCCGCGTCGGTGCATGGACCCTCGCCGGCGCCAGCGCCACCGGCGGCGCGACCATCCTCGGACTCTCGCTCACCGGTGCCGGATTCCACCCGCTCGGCGTCGGCATCGGCGTGGGCCTGCTGCTGCTGACGGCGGTGTGCGCGGGCACCCTGCGTGACCTGCGCGACCTGCCGTCGGCCTCGTAAGCCACGCGGCAACCGCCTGACCGTGGCCCGCCAGAACCGGTAGCCACTCCCGACCCACTTGGAGGTGCCCGTGTCCGACCTGCTCCGCTCCCTCTACGCCCGCCGCTTGCGTCGCCAGGTCATAGCCGGCCCGCTGCCCCGACATGTCGGGCTGATCATGGACGGCAACCGCCGCTGGGCCCGACAGATGGGTATGGCCAACCCGAGCCTCGGCCACAAGGTGGGCGCCGAGCACGTCGAGGAGGTGCTCTCCTGGTGCGAGGCCCTGGCGATCAAGCACATCACCGTCTTCGTCTGCTCGACCGAGAACCTCCAGCGCCGCGGCGACACCGAAGTCGCCTATCTGATGCGGCTGATCGAGCAGGTGGTCGTCGATCGCGTCACCCGCCCGGACGCCCGCTGGCAGGTCCACCTCGCCGGAATGACCGACGCCCTGCCCGACAGCACCGCCCGCGCCCTCAAGGAGGCCGTCGAGGCCACCCGCACCTGCACCACCGGCGCTCACGTCACCCTGGCCGTCGGCTACGGCGGCCGTCAGGAGGTCGTCGACGCCGTGCGCGACTTGATGTACGCGCGAGCCGAAGCGGGCGCGTCACTGACCGAGGCCGCGGACGCCCTGACCGTCGACGACATCGCCCCACACCTGTACACCGCCGGCCAGCCCGACCCCGACCTGGTCATCCGTACCAGCGGCGAGCAACGGCTGTCGAACTTCCTGCTCTGGCAGAGCGCCTACTCGGAGCTGTACTTCTGCGAGGCCTACTGGCCCGCGTTCCGCGAGGTCGACTTCCTGCGCGCGGTCCGCAGCTTCGCCGCCAGGCAGCGGCGCTACGGCGGCTGAGTCCCGGTCTCGTCCTCGTCGGCGAGGGCCTCGGTCGTGACGGTGACGGCGTCTGCTGCGCGGAGGTTGGCTTCC
>NZ_JBEYVJ010000286.1:0-9437 GCF_040643935.1 Kitasatospora sp. NPDC047058
CCAACGTGGACGAGGAACAGATCCTGACGGCCCGGGAGATCCTCGGCCCCGGCCTGGTCTCGTGCATCAAGGGGGCTCCTGGTTGAAGGGGGAGGGGCAGTAGCGTGGACGCGAAGGTCGGGCGACTGCTTCTAGGTGTCGCGCGGGGGCAACTCCGAGAGCGCGGTCTCGCGCATGATGCGGTCGACCGTGTCGCGGAGGGTGCTGTCGCTGCCGACGACGGTCTCGACGCCGCCGGGAAGGACGTCGCGCTCGCGGTACCAGTCGCGCAGTTCCCGCTCGGTGACGGCAGCCAGGTGCGCGTGATCGGCCTTCGAGGCATGCCGGACCAGCGTCTCGTCGAACGGGATGTCGAGGTAGTAGCAACGGGTGACGCCGCGATGGTCGCCCACCAGGCGTCGGAGCATCCCGCCGTAGCGATCGGCGTACAGGATGCCTTCGATGACGACGTGGTAGCCGGCGTTCAGTGCGTACCGTGCCACGGTGTCGATCAGGCCGATGTTCGCGCCGCCGGGCCGGTCCCGCTCGCGCAGCACGATGCGGCGGAGGTTGTCCTGCGCGACCACGGCCAGGCCCCGCCCGAACCGGTCCCGGATGCCCGCCGCCACCGACGACTTGCCCGACGCCGAGTTTCCCCGGACGATCACGAGCCGGGTCTCCACGCTCCCTGCGGACGCCCAGGCGGCCGGGAGCCCCGGGAGTTCCGGGTGGCTCGTGGCGCTCATGCCGGCCACCCGACGACGGACAGCGGGCGGCCGGCGATGATCTGGGCGAGCGCGTCGGCGGTGTAGCCGACGATCGGCTCCGGAAGCCGGTCCAGCGGCCAGAAGCGGAGGGCGGCGCACTTGTCCGGTTCGCGGTTGGTGATCGTGCCGGTGTACGCGCGGGGGGCGAGGAACAGCTGGAGGCGTCCGGCACCGTCGTCGGCGTCGAGGCGGTGGAGGGTGTGCACCAGGTCGAGGTCCTCCTCCCGGACGGTGATGCCGAGTTCCTCGTCGGCCTCGCGGGCCATGCCGGCCAGGACGGACTCTCCCGCTTCGAGGTGGCCGGCCGGAGCGTGCCAGTGCCGGGCGGCGAAGGCGGTGTCGGCGCGCCGTCCGAGCAGCACCCGGCCGTTCTCGATCAGGACCAGGTGGACTCCCACAACCAGCGTGTGCGGCACGGGACGTCTCCTTCCAGGGGCTGAGGGAACCAGCGCGGGGAGTGCGGCCGGTTCAGGGCATGGCGGTGCGGCGATCAAACTGGTGATCGTTCGTCGTACGTGAGTGCATGGGCGGTTGTCCCACCGTAGGCGGCCCCGCGGGGCCGCGTCGGCGTGTCGCGACAGATGCCACACGATCCGGTGAATGGTCCCAACTCGTCATACTGGTAGGGCGGTTGCGGGTCGAACAGGGCAGTGTGCCACGGGGGACTGACAATCGGGCCGTGCTCTGCGGGAGGCGCGCGGTCCCGCCGCCACCAGGGCGGTGATCCGGTTTCGGAAGTGCTCGGTGTTGCGAGTGCCTTGGCCAGAGCGACCACCAGGGCGCGAACAGGGGGCGCCGAGCGCGGAGGACGTGTCTGCCGGGGGGAGTCCGCGCCGGGGTCGGATGGCTACCCGGCCCATATCGGTCGGTACCACCTGGTCATGGCCGCGCTACTTGCGCTGGTACGGCTGTTCATCCCGCTGCGGCTGCCCGTGACCGGGTCGCCGGCTTTGCGTGGTCGGTGGCCAGCCATGCCGTGCTGGCCCGGCGTTGGCCGATCAGGCTCTGAACACCTTGGCTCTGCTTGTCGCCGCACTCCTGATCACCCGCTTGTGATTCCGTGGGCGTGACATCAGGGCCCGTCTGAACCCCAAAACCCGTCGCGGCGCCAGCGGGGCGTCCGTAATGATCGGCTCATGCGAGTGAACCTCGACGGGGTCACCCCGGTGCCGCGAATGCTGCTGATCAGCGAGTTCCTGTTGAACTCCGACTTCCAGGTCGGGCTGGGCGAGCCGGTGCTCGTCGCAGCGGGTGACCGGCTCTCGTATGAAGAGGGCGACGTCGTAGTGACTCGTTCTACTGGCGAGCGATGCAGGCATTCGGCCCGCAACAGCTACTGGATCTGCCGCTGAAGAGGGCGTCCGCCATCGCGTATCGCTTCGCGCTGCGCTGATCGGCTTCGGCGGGCAGCCTCACCGGGGACCAACGCCATGGGGGCTGCCGAGCCGGCAAGACAGCGATCCGCACCCGGCGCGACGTCACTCAGGGTGATCTGCGCGACTCGGGCGGCGATTCTGCGTTGCCCGCGGCGCCCGGGCACCCTATCCTCTGGGCAACGCGCTGACGGAGACGAGTAGCCGCAGGGCACGCGAGCCGAGAGAGCTGTCGGCAGCTGGGAAGGCAGCCTCGCGTCCTGGGGTGAATCCCCTCCCGAGTGCGGGGAGGAACGGCCGGTTGCGGCCCAATGCCCCGCCGGTTCGCTCCCGTCATCGAGCTGTCGAGGCCGGCCACCTCCGGGTGACGGCGAAGGCGTGGTGGCACCGCGAGTCCCCTTCTCGCCCACGCCCCCAAGGGATCACGTCGCACGCCGACTGATCGATGGGACCCGAAATGCTGGACATCACCGTGATCCGCGAGCATCCCGAGCGCGTCGAGCGCGCGCTGGCGAAGCGAGCCGTTCACCTCGACCTCACCGCCTTCCTCGCCCTGGACGAGAAGTACCGGCACGGCATGACCGAGGTCGAGGCGCTACGCGCCGAGCGCAAGCGGATCTCTCGAGAGATCGCGCGGCTCGACCCGGCGGACCCGGCCGCCGTCGCCAAGCGCACCGAGGCAACCGAACTCGGTACCCACCTTGCCGCACTCGAGGAGCAGCTCGCAGCCCTGGGCAGCGAGCGCCAGACGTTCCTCGACCAGCTGCCCAACCTGCCCGACGAGGACGTGCCGGCCGGCGGCAAGGAGCAGAACCAGGTCGTCCGCGAGCACGGCACGCGTCCGGCCTTCGACTTCGAGCCGCACAACCACGTCGACCTGGCCCGCCGGCTCGGGCTGATCGACTACGAGCGCGGCGCCAAGCTCGGCGGCACCGGCAACTGGATCTACCGCGGCAACGGCGCGCTCCTCGAATGGGCGCTGCTCAACTTCTTCATCGAGACCCACGTCCAGGACGGCTACGAGCTGATCCTGCCGCCCCACCTGCTGACCTATCAGGCGGGCTACGTCGCAGGTCAGTTCCCCAAGTTCGCCGAGGACGTCTTCGCGTTCGAGCAGGGGCCGGCCGGGCCGCAGCGGTTCCTGCTGCCGACCTCGGAGACCGCCCTCGTCAACCTCCACCGCGACGAGCTCCTGCCGGAGGCCGAACTGCCGCGCAGGTACGTCGCCTACTCGCCCTGCTACCGGCGCGAGGCCGGCAGCTACCGCGCCGCCGACCGTGGGACCCTTCGCGGCCACCAGTTCAACAAGGTCGAGATGTTCCACTTCGCCCACCCCGACGCCTCCGACGTCGCCCACGAGGAACTCCTCACCAAGGCAGCCGACTTGGTCGAGGCACTGGGCCTGCACCACCGGATCACCCGACTGGCCGCCGAGGACACCAGCGCCTCGATGGCCAAGACCTTCGACGTCGAGGTCTGGCTGCCCAGCATCGACGGCTACGTCGAAGTGAGCTCGGTGTCGAACGCCCGGGACTACCAGGCGCGGCGCGGCAACATCCGCTACCGCCCTGCGGCCGGAAAGCCCGGCTACCTGCACACCCTCAACGGCTCCGGGCTGGCCACCAGCCGCCTGGTGCCGGCCCTGTTGGAACAGCACCAGCAGCCGGACGGCACCGTCGCAGTGCCGCCGGCGCTGCAGCGCTGGCTCGGCTGCGAGTTCTTGAACCCGGCAGAACCCAGGTAGTCGTACCGGCGGCAGGCCCGGAACGGCACATCCGGGCCTGCCGCGCAGGAGAAGCCGCTGCAGGGGCCGCCGCTACGGCGGTGGCGCCTGCAGGTACTGGAGACCGATCGCCGCCATTCCCCCTTGCGAATTGTCCCTCAGGCGTCTTGGGCCCGGCGATTCTCCGACGGGGCTGTTCGACCTGCCCTGAAGCCTCATCTGCCTCCGACGACTCCATGGGGCCTGCAGCGGTGCGTTCACATCGTGCCGGCTTGGGGCTTGCCGGTCGCCCACGCTCGATACCAGTCCCCGAAGGCCGGCCCAGGGGTCAGCCTGTCGTCCATCCCAAGGGTGTCGAACCAGACCTGACCGCTGGCGGCTCCGGTGACCACCAGTCGGACGAACGCGCCGCACCCCATGTCCGAGATGATCATTGAGCCTGGAACGAGCCCGTCCTGGTCGTAGTCGTCGTCGAGGTCGTCCGGGCCCACGGCCCGTGTGAACGGGAACGGCGTCGCAAGGTATCCAGGCCACCAGGCCTCGTCCCCGGGGCCGTACGACCGACTCAGTGCCCAAATGCCGTGGTGGGGACCGGGGCCGCCGTCGCCGACGGTTGTCAGGAACGCTCGGTAGTCCTCGGGGAGGGTCACCCCGTACTTGCGCTCAAAGGACCGAACCTCCACCTCGGAAAGCGTTCTCCTCGACTGGCCGCGAGGTGCCAGACTCATCCCCGCCCCTCAACTTTCCACCCGGCTCTGTCATCCGTGAGCATAGGGCTCACGCAACAGGCGGACAGAGGTCCCCGTCCGGGACGTCGGGGCCGCCTGGTGAGCCGACCGTGTGCCGGGGTCTACAGCTGCTCGAAGTGGAAGGAGCGGATGAAGCAGTCCCGCGGTTGGCCGATCGCGAAGAGGACGCAGTCGAGGACGGATTGGGCGGTCAGCGGGTCGTCCGCGGTCCGGGAGGCGTGGTCCCAGGTGGAGTGGAGCGGGTCGCCGTCCGTGAAGTCCGGCGGGTAGAGCGAGATGACGCGGATGCCCTCGGGGCGCAGCCGGTGAGAGAGGACGTCGGCGAATCCGGCCTGAGCGGCCTTGGCCGCGTAGAACGCAGGGTGTGCCTGAGACCGGTGGTTGCGGGCTTCCGCCGCTGAGGAGACCAGGTTGACCACGTCTGCGCCTTCGGAAGCGCGCAGCAGGGGCAGGAAGTGCTTGACCGTCAACAGGGTGCCGGTGGCTCCGGAAGCGACGGTGTCCGCGATCGCTGCGTCGTCGGCGTCCCACAGGTCAGGGCCCGTCAGGTACCGGGCACCATTGTTGACCAGCACGTCCACCTGGGCGGCGTGAGTGGCGACTCCCTCCGCGAAGCCACGTATGGTGGCCGCGTCGGCCAGATCACAGGCGAACGCATCCACTTGCGCACCGCTGTCGGCCGCCACCTCGTCGGCGACCTTTTGCGCGGCAGCCAGCGTGCGAGCGGAAACGAACGCGCGCG
Organism: Kitasatospora sp. NPDC047058; assembly: GCF_040643935.1. Lineage (NCBI taxonomy): Bacteria > Bacillati > Actinomycetota > Actinomycetes > Kitasatosporales > Streptomycetaceae > Kitasatospora > Kitasatospora sp. NPDC047058. The sequence goes on from NZ_JBEYVJ010000286.1 coordinate 5,334, forward strand.
CGCCCATCCGGCCCGCGCGCAACGCAAACGCCCTCCCGAAGCCGCGCCCGGCCCCGGTGACCACCACGGTCTTCCCGGTGAGATCCATGCGTGCACCCTCCGTCGTCCTGCTCCTGTTGATCACCGTGAGCGTAACGGTGGCTTCGATAGGGGCGGTACTCGCGTGTGCCCGACCGTCCGGACCCGTCTCAAGAGCACCAGGACGCACGCACCTGACCGACGGTTGCCTGGTCCAAGCCGGCCTGGCCTGGACTGCTTGCTCCAGTAGGGCCGCCGAGGCGCATTCAAGGGCAGTAGCGACCGGAGCCTTCGAGGTGAGCTGGGGCAGTTCGAGTGTTCCTCCGGAATCAGTCCAGCCAGACGACGATCGCATCGCCGTCCTGGGGTGAAAGTGACGGCGATAGTGTTGCCCGGGTCGGCGATGGCGGTCTTGGGCCAGCCGTCCAGGTCGGCAAACCGGGGTACGGCGGGGTGGAGTTCACGCCGGGGGGTGCGACGAGAAGGAACAGGGCGTGCGTGAACGGCCGCCAAGCGCCGGCAGGGCGTTCGGCGGCCGTGCCGGGGACGAAACCGCTGCTGCGGTGACTGGCCCCGGTGTCTCCGGACTGGGCGAGGCTTTGGGCCAGTCACCCGGTCAGCGGTCGTGCGTCAGGAGGCGAGCCCGGTGATCACCTGGACGGTCGCGTTGGTGTCGCACCAGACTGTCGAGGTCCCCCCGCTCTCCACTCGGTTTCCGTAGTGGGTGTAGTTGCCGTATCCCGGCTTGAAGCAGACGGCCCTTGCCACGAACGCGCCACCGGTGCACCTGATGGACCCACCCGCGTTCCACTGGGTCGAGAAGTACTGCGGCGCGTCACACCTCAGCGCCGACACGGACGCGGGTGCGGGCGCGGGTGCGGCCGCGGCCACCCCACTGATGCCGAGACCCACGGCCATCGCGAGTGCCGTGGCCGTGGTGGTGCTTCGAAGTGCCAGTTTCAACGGATTGCCTCTCCACGAGGGGTGATGCCCGAGCCGATGCCGTTCACGAGCCGGGTGACACATGGCGCTTCCCTTGGGCCCGGTGGTCAGTTGGCGGCTGGGGCGGGGCCTTCATCGTGTCGTCGTCCCGATTGATCAGCTTGTGGGCGCGTGCGCAGTGGGTTGTGATCCCGTGCAGATCGAAGGCGGTTTGCCTCGGCGCGGTACTCACGCGGAGTCATTCCGTAGGCGGCCTTGAATGCCCGGCTGAACTCGGCCGGCAGGAGCAGCCCCCAGCGGGCTGCCAGGACGGCGATCGGCTGGTCACGCAATCCGGGGTCGGCGAGGTCGGCCCGGCAGCGTTCCAGGCGCAGGCGCCGGATCGCCGCTGCGACTGTGGCCGGTTCTTGCCGGAACAGGGAGTGGAGGGACCGCAGGGACATGTGGTGATGGGCGGCGATGGTTGCCGGCCGGAGTTCGGGGTCACCGAGGTGGCGGTTGATGAAGGCGTTGATCTGTGTGCGCAGCACTGTGGTGCGGGCTTCGAGCGGTACGAGCTCTGTCCGGTCGAGTCGGTCGGCGACGAAGCAGGCGAGGAGGTCGGCGGTGATGTTGCCCAGGCGGTGGACTTCCGCCGGCCCGAGCCCGGAGGCACGGGCGACGAGCGCGTCCAGGTGCTGGCGCAGCAGGGAACCGCTCACCCCGCCAGGGGCGAGTCGGTGTGCGAGGAGGCGGTCGGCCTGCGCTGATGGCAGGGAGAAGGCGTTTCTTTGGATGCGGAGTATAGTTACTTCAGCCCTCGCATAATCATCCTGAACGTCGGCTTCCATGGGGTGGGACGTGTCGAGGAGGACCATGTCGTCCGTGTCGATGAATCCATTGCTGCGTTTTTGGGTGACCCCCATATCTCCGCGGCGTACCCATCCCAAATGGTAGCTTTCGGGATCGATGTGTCGTATATGCCGCGCGGTACGCGCTGCCTGCAACGGGGGAAACGTGAAGTGCGCGACCTGTATCGGGCCGAGCTGGAGTGCTGACACCTCGCACGAAAAGTCCGCAGTGTAAGTGGATGACATCGTGACGGGGAAAATGTACTTCCGGACCTGATCGGAGTACCAGGCGAAACGGTCCGCTGCTTGTACGGACTCGCTCGATATGGTGATGAGCGGCCCGTGCTCGTCGGCGCGGTTCTCGCCGAGCGCCAAGCCGGAAGAGTCTTCAGAGTGCACCTTTGACACGCAATCATCGTGCGGAATCCTGACGGGGACTTGACAGAATGTTTCCAGCCAAAACGGTGTGAGATTTGGGCGGTCGAGCGTGCTCGGATGACCGGTGCGAGTGGCTGATCGATCTGCGGGTTCGCCGGACGGGCGCGGTGAGAACTGGTAAGTGTGAAGCCTCTTCCGTTGGTTGGGTGTTCCTCGGGCGCTTCCACGGCCCCGCCGACCTGCACATCACCGGGAGCGGCGCCGGGCTGGAAGCGCTGCGCCGGGCCGCCACCCAGCTCGGCGTGCCCTACAGCTACGGCGGCGGCAGTCCCGCCGGTCCCAGCACCGGCGCCTGCGGCGACGACAACGGCTTCTCGGAGGGCGGATGCGTAGCCGCCACAACGGTGGGGTGGGACTGCTCCGCCCTCGTGCAGTACGCCTACTGGCCCAGTCGGCAACTGCCGCGCACGGCCGCGGAACAGTACTCCGCCACCGCCCACCACCCGGTCCCCCGGGCCGACTTGCGCCCCGGCGACCTGCTCTTCTGGAGCCACGGTGGCGACAGCCGGATCTACCACGTCGCCGTCTATGCCGGCGACGGGCGGATGGTGACCGCCCCCAAGACCGGCGACGTCGTCAAGCTCGCTCCGGTCGCCTCCAGGCCGGACACCGACTTCGTCGGTGCGACGCGACCGTACTGAGATGACTGATGCGAAGGGTCAGCGGTCGTAGGCGGGCCGGAGCGCGCATGACGGGCCGGCCGGTGTGCTCGTTGCGCCGCTTCGCTCTGGTCGGGGCGAGGACGCGTTGTAGGACGCGGAATCGTCGGCCGCGATGCCACCCCGGGGCCGCCCCTGGCCTCGTCGCAGGATGCGGGCGGAGAACGCGCGGGGCCTCGCCACTCCCGATGCCGAAGTGGCGAGGCCAAGGAGCCGGGCTCCGACCGGCGGTCGGTTCTCACGGCTCGCGGTGGTGCGGCGGTGCTCGGTGCTGTGGCGGCGGATCAGCGCTGGCGGGTGAGGAGGCCCGGCCGCCAGGGCAGCTGGTCGTAGGTGCCGGTCGCGGTGGGGGACTTGCCCTGGTAGAGGAACTGCAGGTTGCAGGGGTCGACGGTCATGGTCTGGTCGGGGTTGGTGCGGACCAGGTCGCCGTGGCTGATGTCGTTGGTCCAGGTGGCGCCGCTGTTGGCCTTGCCGGCGAAGGGGTTGCTCTCGGTGGCGGCCTGCGGGGTCCAGGAGCCGTTCAGGCTGGAGGCCGTGAACGAGCGGAAGTAGCGCTGCTCGTTCGCACCACGAGCCTCGACGATCATGAGGTACTGGTTCTGGCCCTGGACCTTGTAGACCTGCGGTGCCTCGAAGAGGTTCTTCGCCGTGTCGGTCATGACCGTCGTGTAGGAGGAGCCGAAGCTGCCCGGGAAGTTCCCGATGGGCATGCTCGCGCGGTAGATGCTGCCGTTGTCACCGGCGAAGAACAGGTACATGTTCTGGTCGTCGGCGATCAGGGTCTGGTCGATCGGGCCGGTGCCGGAGCCCGGGATGCTGCCGGTGAACAGCGGCTGCGGCGCGGACCAGCCGTTGGGCTTGGTGGGGTCGCTCGACGTGCGGTAGACGAACGGCCACGCACCCCACTGGTACGCCAGCACCCAGATGTTCTTGGGCGCGAAGTAGAACAGCGTGGGCGCCACCGCGGCCTGGCTCATCCCGCTCTGGCCCGCCGAGGCCATCTCCGGCCAGTTGGTGAACGGGCTGAACATCATCGAGCCGTACGACGTCCCGTTCACGGTCGACGCGTAGACCACGTGCTTGCCGTTGACGACCACGTCGGTGAAGTCCTTCACCGAGGTCCAGCCGTTGGCCGGCTGCGCCAACGAGCCCGTTGACGACCACCGGTACGTCGACGGCAGGGCGCACGAGCCGCCCGGGGGCGCCGGCGTCGG
>NZ_JBEYVJ010000287.1:0-9405 GCF_040643935.1 Kitasatospora sp. NPDC047058
TGGCCGCCGCCGAACGGGGTGAAGCCGGCCAGCAGCTCGTACAGCACGGTGGCCAGGGCGTAGACGCTTCCGGCACCGCTTCCGGCACCGTGGGGGTGGTGGCTCTTCAGGCGGAGCCGACGCCGCCGCGGCGCCGCAGCAGCCAGAACCCGCCGATGCCGCCGACGACCAGGGCGGCTCCGCCGGCCAGCTCGGCCGGGTTGCCGGCCACCGAGCCGCCGAGGCCGGTCTTCACCGCGCCGTGCGGGGCGACCTGCTGGCTGCCCGCACCGGACTGGCCGAGCGAACCGGCCCACTCCCCGGCCGCCTCGCTCCAGGAGCCGAGGCCCTGCGCGGGCGAGGAGGTGCTCACGGTGGTCACCGTGACGCTGGTCGAGAAGGAGGCCCCGTCGGGGCAGGTGCCGTCCACCTTGCTGTCACCGCTGGACTTGCCCGCCAGCCGGGCGGAGCCGGTGTGCCGGCCGTCCGAGCCGAGCGTGAGGGTGGCCGGGCCGCCCTCGAACGCCGGGGAGTTGGCGGTGATGGTCTTGGCGTTGGGCTTGTCGGACTTCTCGCAGGAGACCGTGACCGTCACGGTCTGGCCCGGTGCGGCCTGGGACGGACTGACCGAGGCGGCGCCGTCCTTGGCCAGCGCGAGCGGGGCCGTCAGGCCGGTCAGCACCGTCGCGCCGATCAGGGCGGCGGCGGCCGTACGCGTGGGGCGCATGCCGGAACCTCCGGGATTCTCGGGCGCAGCCGGGGACTCCGAAGTCCACGTGATCGAACAGCTACACCCAGTCACTCACCGACGCTAGGCAGCCTCCCCCGGCCCGGCCACCGCTCAGGACCGTTCGGGGGAGGCCCGGCTACGGGCGGTGACGGCCCCGGGAGGCCCTGCCGAGGCCTCCTGCGACCGGCTGAAGTCCTAGAGGTCGAGGTCGACCACGACCGGGGCGTGGTCGGAGGTGCCCTTGCCCTTGCGCGCCTCGCGGTCGACGTAGCTGTCGGTCACGGCGTCGGCGAAGGCCTTGTTGGCGAACGTGAGGTCGATCCGCATGCCCCGGTTCTTCGGGAAGGCCAGCTGGCGGTAGTCCCAGTAGGTGTACGGGCGGTCGTACTTGAGCGGGCGCGGCACGACGTCCTGGAGGCCGGCCTCGGCGAGGGCGGCCAGGGTGGCCCGCTCGGTCGGGGTGACGTGGGTGAGGCCCTCGAAGGCGGCGACGTCGAAGACGTCCTCGTCGGTGGGGGCGATGTTGAAGTCGCCGAGGACGGCGAACGGGCGCGGGCCGGCGGCGTCGTCCAGCGCGGCGAGGCGCAGCGCCTCCAGCCACTCCAGCTTGTAGCGGTAGTGCGCGTGGCCGACCTCGCGACCGTTGGGCACGTAGACGGACCAGACCCGGACCGGGCCGCAGGTGGCGGCGATGGCGCGCGGCTCGACGTCGGGCAGCAGGGCGTCGTCCGCCAGGTAGCCGGGCTGGCCGGGGAGGTCGCGCACCACGTCGTCCAGGCCGAGCCGGGAGACGATGGCGACGCCGTTCCACCGGCCGGTGCCGTGCGCGGCCGTCTCGTAGCCGAGCTCGCGGACCTGCTCGTACGGGAAGGCGTCGGCGGCGCACTTGAGCTCCTGGAGGCAGAGCACGTCCGGCTTGGCGCTCTCCAGCCATTCCAGGAGCTTGGGCAGCCGCGCGGTGACGGAGTTGATGTTCCAGGTGGCGATGCGGACGGTCACGGCTTGCGGCCTTCCCGGTGGTTCGGACGACGGGTGGGCGCCCGGCGGGACGCCCACCCCGAATCTACCGCCGCCCACCGACAAACCGGCCGGCGTCCGCGCGTCCGCCCGCCTCGGGGCGGCACCGCCGTCAGGGCCGCACCACCGTCAGGGCCGCACCACCGCCGCCGAGCCGCCGCCGCGGCGCACCGGTTCGGCGGCGGCGACCCAGCGGCCGTCCGGCAGCCGCTCGACGCCCGTCGCGGCACCGATCTCGGGGGTACTGGCGAACACGTGGCCGAGCGCCTCCAGCCGGGCCCGTTCCGGCAGGGCCAGGAAGGCCGGCTCGGCCTGAGTGGCGGCGGTGTTGCGCTGGCTGGCACGCGGTGCGGCGATCGCCTGCTCCAGGCTCAGGCCCCGGTCGAGGCGGCCGAGCAGCACCTGCAGCGTGGTGGTGATGATGGTCGCGCCGCCGGGCGAGCCGGCTGCGAGGAGCGGCTCGCCGTCGCGCAGCACGATGGTCGGCGAGAGCGAGGAGCGCGGGCGCTTGCCGGGGCCGGGGAGGTTGGGGTCGGGCACGCCGGGGACGAGCGGGGTGAAGTTGAAGTCGGTGAGCTCGTTGTTGAGCAGGAAGCCGCGGCCGGGGACGGTGATGCCGCTGCCGCCGGTCTGCTCCAGGGTGAGCGTGTAGGAGACGACGTCGCCCCAGCGGTCGGCCACGGTCAGGTGGCTGGTGCTGAGCCCCTCGTACGGTTCGGCGGCGGGCGCGGGGCCGGCGGTGGCGCAGGCGGCCGGGTGGCGCGGGTCGCCGGGGGCGAGCGGGCTGGTGAGGGCGCGGTCGGGGCTGATCAGGCAGGCCCGGGAGGCGGCGTAGCGCTCGGAGAGCAGTTCCTTGGCCGGCACGTCGTTGAACGCCGGGTCGCCGACCCAGCGATTGCGGTCGGCGAACGCGATCCGGCTCGCGTCCAGGAAGTGGTGGTAGTACTGCGTGCCGTCGTACCGGCCGAGGTCACCGTCCTCCAGGATGCCCAGCGCCTCGCCGACGGTGGTGCCGCCGGAGCTGGACGGGGCGATCGAGTAGAGGTCGTAGTCGCGGTAGGCGACGTGGGTGGGCTGCTGCCGGCGGACCTGGTAGCCGGCCAGGTCTGTGGCGTCCACCTTGCCGGGGCGGGCGTTGCGGCCGGAGGCGGGGTCGACCGGCGGGTGCTGGATGGTGTCGACGATGTCGGCGGCGAGGTCGCCCTGGTAGAGGGCCTTGGTGCCCTCCCGGCCGAGCTGGCGGTAGGTGGCGGCCAGGTCGGGGTTGCGGAAGGTGGAGCCGACGGCCGGGAGCGCGCCGCCGGGCAGGAAGAGCCGGGCGGTGTCGGGGAAGTCCTTGAACCGGGCCTGGTTGAGCGCGGTCTGGTCCTGGAATGTCTGGTCGACGGTGAAGCCCTGCTCGGCGATCCGTTGGGCGGGCTTGAGGGCGTCGGCGAAGGAGCGCCTGCCCCAGAGCCGGACGGCGGTCTCCCAGGTCGCCGGGGAGCCCGGCACGCCGACGGAGAGCCCGCTGGTGACGGCGTCGGCGAACGGCAGCGGTTTGCCGTCCTCCAGGAACAGCCCGGTGTCGGCGGTCCGGGACGCGGTCTCCCGGCCGTCGATGGTGGAGACCCGGCCGGTGGCGTGGTCGTAGTAGACGAAGTACCCGCCGCCGCCGATCCCGGCCGAGTACGGCTCGGTGACGCCCAGCGCGGCCGCGACGGCGACGGCGGCGTCCACCGCGTTGCCGCCCTTGCGCAGCACCTCGATGCCCGCGGCCGTCGCGTCGGCGTCCACGCTGGCCACCGCGCCGCCCCAGCCCACGGCCTCCGGCACCTTGGGCGGCGGGGAGACCGGCGGGGAGACCGCCCCGGCCGGCCCCGCTACGGAACAGACCAGCGTGGTGGCGAGCAGGATCGGCGGTGCGATGCGGGCCAGGGCTCTCATCCGGAACTCCTCCTGAGGCGACGTCAACTCCGTTGTTTCACAGGAGCCATGACCCCGACAACAGGGCCGCGACGCTACCAACGGGTAGTTGACGGGCCGGCGGCGTCCGCCCGGCAGGTTTCAGCCGACGGGTAACAGATGACAGCTGACAACTTTCATCATCTGTTATATGTCATCTGTTACCCGTCGGCTGTCATCTGTCACCCGTCCCCGCCGGCCGCCACCAGCCCCCACCCCACCCCCGCTACGGCACCGCGCGCTCGACCCGCCGCCGCTTGATGGTGCGGAAGCGCCGGGCGACCTGGCGGGCGAGGTCGGCGGCGCCGACCAGGCCCGCCTCGTTGCCGAGGGCGGCGTGCACGATGGTGGCCTCGGGGCGGAAGCCGCGGCCGGTGAGGGTGCGGCGGAAGGTGTCCCGGGCCGGGGCGAGGAGGAGGTCGCCGGCCTCGGAGACGCCGCCGCCGATGACGAAGCGGCCGGGGTCGAGCGCGGCCGCCAGGTTGGCGATGCCGACGCCGAGCCAGGTGCCGACCTCGTAGAGCAGCTCGGTGGCGGTCGCATCGCCGGCCTGGGCCGCCTCGGTGACCAGCGGGCCGGTGATGCCCTCGACGGTGCCGCCGGCCCGGGCCAGCAGCGGCTGGACCACCGGCGACTCCTCGGCGACCAGTTCCCGGGCGTCGCGGACCAGGGCGTTGCCGGAGGAGTACTGCTCCCAGCAGCCCCGGTTGCCGCACGGGCAGCGGTGGCCGCCGGGCACCACCTGCATGTGCCCGAACTCGCCGGCCAGCCCGTACTTTCCGCGGTCGACGTACCCGTCGCGGACGACGGCGCCGCCGATGCCGGTGCCGAGGGTGAGCATCACCATGTGGTCCTCGCCGCGCCCGGCACCGAACCGCCACTCGGCCCAGGCGGCGGCGTTGGCGTCGTTCTCCACGATCACCGGGAACCGCAGCCGTTCGCTGAGCACCTGCTGGAGCGGCTCGTTGCGCCAGTTCAGGTGCGGGGCGAAGAGCACCCGGGAGCGCTCGGCGTCGACCCAGCCGGCCGCGCCGATGCCGACCGCGTGGACGTCGTGCCGGTCGGCGAGCTGGAGCACCAGCTCGACGATGACGTCCTCGACCACCTTGGGGCTCTTGGACTTGTCGGGCGTGTCGGTGCGCAGCTTCTCCAGCACCTTGCCCTCCCCGTCCACGACGCCCGCGACCACCTTGGTGCCGCCGATGTCGACGCCGATGGTGGGCAGCCGCAGCAGGCTCGCGGGCAGGGCGCGGCGGCGCCGCTCGGCGCGCGGGCCGAGGCCGAGCAGGTTGGGCAGGACCGGCGGCCGGGTGGCGGCGTTGGGGCTGGTCACGACTGCGGGCTCTCCTCACGGGGCTGGGGGTCGGTGGCCCCACGGGGCCGGGGGTCGGCGGGTCGGCCGAGCTCGTGCGCGAGCTCGGCGAGGTCGGAGCCGCCGGCCATCTCGGTGGTGAGCTCTTCCAGGCCGATCCCGTCCCGGGGGTGGCTGCCGGCCATCCGGCCCCGCCGGAGCAGGGTGAAGTGGTCGCCGACCAGGTAGGCGTGGTGCGGGTTGTGGGTGATCAGGACGACGCCGAGGCCGGCGTCGCGGGCGGCGGTGACGTACTTGAGCACCACGCCGGACTGCTTGACGCCGAGCGCCGCGGTCGGCTCGTCCAGGATGAGCACCTTGGCGCCGAAGTGCACGGCGCGGGCGATCGCGACGCACTGGCGCTGGCCGCCGGAGAGGGTGCCGATCGGGCGGTCGACGTCGTGCAGGTCGATGCCCATCCGGGTGAGCGCCTCGCGGGTGGTGGCGCGCATGCCGTCGGCGTCCAGCCGCAGGCCGCCCCACCGCCGGTGGCCGCGTTCGGAGCCGAGGAAGAAGTTCCGCCAGACCGGCATCAGCGGCACCACGGCGAGGTCCTGGTAGACGGTGGCGATGCCGCGGTCCAGGGCCTGGCGCGGGGAGTCGAAGCGGACCTCCTCGCCGCCGACCGTGAAGGTGCCCTCGTCGTGCCGGTGCAGCCCGGCGATGATCTTGATCAGGGTGGACTTGCCGGCGCCGTTGTCACCGAGCACGCAGCTGATCTCGCCGGCCCGCAGGCTCAGCGAGACGTCCTCCAGGGCCCGGACGGTGCCGTAGGTCTTGCCCACGCCCTCCAGGGCGAGCAGCTCGGTCATCGCGGTCCCCTCTCGGCGCGGCGCTTGACCCAGGAGTTCAGCAGGGCGGCGAGCAGCAGCATCACGCCGAGGAAGAACTTGAACCAGTCGGGGTTCCACTGGGCGTAGATGATGCCCTTGCTGGCCATGCCGAAGATCAGCGCGCCGAGCGCGGAGCCGGCCACCGAGCCGTAGCCGCCGGTGATCAGGCAGCCGCCGATGACGGCCGCCACGATGTAGATCAGCTCGTTGCCGACGCCCTCGCCGGACTGCACGGTGCCGAAGGAGAACAGCAGGTGCTGGCCGAGCACCCAGGCGCCGAAGCCGACGCCGAGGTAGAGCACGGTCTTGGTCCGGGCCACCGGCACGCCGACCGCCCGGGCCGCGGCCGCGTCGCCGCCGACCGCGAAGATCCAGTTGCCGAAGCGGGTGCGCAGCAGCACCCAGCTGCCGACCGCGAGCAGACCGAGCCACCACCAGACGGTGGCCTTGATCGTCAGCCCGCCGACGGTGACCTCGGAGGCGAACAGCCAGCGGCAGGAGGCGAAGCCCTCCATGTCGGCGATCGGCTTGGTGGAGACGGTGCCGGAGACCAGCTTGGTGACGCCCAGGTCGGCGCCGGCGAGCATCAGGAAGGTGCCCAGGGTGACGATGAAGCTCGGCAGCCGCGTCCGGCCGAGCATCCAGCCGTTGAAGAAGCCGACGGCCAGCGTGACCGCCAGCGAGACCGCCACCCCGACCCAGGTCACGGCGGTCAGCTGGTAGCTGACCATGGACGAGGTGAGCGCGGCGGTGGTGACCAGCACGCCGGCCGAGAGGTCGAACTCGCCGCCGATCATCAGCAGCGAGACCGGCACCGCCATGATCCCGATGGTGGACGCCGCGTACAGCACGGTGCCGAGCGAGGAGACCTGCAGAAAGGGTTCGGCCAGGGCGGCGAAGACCAGGAAGACCGCGGCGGCGGCGATCAGCGCGCCGAATTCGGGCCGGGCGAGCAGCCGGCGCACCGCCGCCGGGCGTTCCTGCACGAGGACGTCGGTGGTGCTCAACGCGTCCCCCTCGCGACGTACTCGGCGAGCGCGTCGGCGTTGTCCTTGGTGAGGATCTGCGGGCCGGTCAGCACCGGCTTGCCGCCGCCGAGCATGTCGAGGTTGGAGCGGTGGAGCCAGAGCAGGTCGACGCCCTCGTAGCCCTGGAGGTAGGGCTGCTGGTCGACGGCGAAGCCGACGCTGCCGGCCTTGAGGCCGGCCACCACGGCCTGGCCCAGGTCGAAGGTGTCCAGCTCGACGGTGCGGCGGGCGTCCTGGACGGCCTGCAGGCCGGTGGCGGCCATCGAGCCGGAGAGGGTCAGCACGGTGTCGACGGACGGGTCGGCCTGGAGCTTGGCGGCGATCGCGGCACGCGCGTCGGGCATGTTGACGCCGTCGACGTAGAGCACCTGGAAGGAGCCGCCGGCCTTGGACTGGGCGCCGGAGCAGCGCTGCTCCTGGCCGACGTTGCCCTGCTCGTGGATCACGCAGAGGACGTTCCTGCGCCCGCGGGCGGCCAGCTCGGCGCCGGCGGCCTGGCCGGCGGTGGACTCGTCCTGGCCGACGTGGGTGAGGGCGCCGAACTTCGCGGAGTACTCCTGGCCCGAGTTGATGGTGATCACCGGTATGCCGGCGGCCTTGGCCTTGCCGAGCACGTCGGCCATCGCGTCGCCCTTGGCGAGGGTGACCAGCAGGCCGTCGACCTTCTGGTCGATGGCGGCCTGGACGAGCTGGACCTGGTTCTGGGTCTGCGCGTCGTTGGAGTACAGGAAGGTGATGTTGTCCTTGGCGGCGGCCTGCTCGGCGCCCTTGCGCACGGTGTCCCAGAAGGCGTCGCCGGCGCCGGCGTGGGTCACCATGGCGACCTTCCAGCGCGGGGTGGTGACGGCGCTGCCGGCGGCGGCCGCGGCCTTGGCGCGGGCCTGCTCGGCGCGGAGGCCTCCGGTACTGCTGCAGCCGGCCACGGCGGCCAGCAGGGCCAGCGCCGCACAGAGGGGCCGGAGCCGGCGGGAAGGGCGAAAGCGGGTTTTGCTCATCCCCATAGTCTCGCTGGCCCGTCGAGTGCGTCCTGCACCGCCTCGCCCGCCGCCCGGGGCCGTCCGGGCGGTATCGTGCATGGCCGGGGGCAATCCTGGGAGTCGGCTGGGCACCACGTCCGGACGCGGGCCGTCAGGGTGGCAGACTATGGCGGGCCCGAAAAGGGATCACCACGGAAACGTGATGTTCCTCTCAGGTTCCGCACAGATTCGGACGGCAACCGATCCCCGTTTCACGCCGTCCAATGCCATTGGAGCGAGTTCCGGGCGAGTGGGGCCCGGGGCGGCTTTGAACCCGGATACGAGAACTTGATGCAACTGACAGGTACGCCATTCCTCCTCTGCACGATCGTCCTCGTGCCGATCTCCATCGCGGTGGCCCTGCTGCTCTGGGGCAAGGTCCGCGGACCTCGGCCGGTGCGGATCCTGTCCAGGCTCGCGATGATCCTCTTCTGCCAGGTCACGGCCGTGCTGATGGTCTTCGTCATGGTCAACAACGCCAACCTGATCTACGGCAGCTGGGACGACCTGCTCGGCACCGGCAAGCACGTCCGGGCGGTTCCGTCGGTGCCGCCGGCCGAGCCGGGCCAGGGCTCGCAGCCGGGCGGCACCCAGGCGGGCGGGGACGCCAAGCCGCCGAAGGTCACGCAGCAGTTCCGCAGCGTCGACGACCCGAAGGTGCCGAACGACGTCCAGAAGACCGACCTCAAGGGCCAGCTGTCCGGCGTCGACGGGGAGGTGCTGGTCTGGCTGCCGCCGCAGTACCACGAGCCGGCGTACAAGGACAAGAAGTTCCCGGTCGTCGAGCTGATCCCGGGCTTCCCGGGCTCCTCCTCCACCTGGTACGGGACGCTGAAGGTCTCCGAGCAGCTGAAGCCGCTGATGCAGGAGGGCAAGGTCGCCCCGTTCATCCTGGTCTCGCCGCGCACCCTGCTGCTGGGCAACAGCACCGACGCCGGCTGCACCGACGTGCCCAACAAGGTCAACGCCGACACCTGGCTGACCCGGGACGTCCCGCAGATGGTGCTGGACAACTTCCGCGCCGACGCCTCCCCCGACCGCTGGGCGGTCGCCGGGTACTCGGCCGGCGCCCACTGCGCCACCAAGCTGGCCCTCGCCCACCCCAACCGCTACCGGGCCGGCGTCAGCCTCTCCGGTTACAACGACCCGGCGACCGAGAAGGACTCGCTGGTCGGCAAGGACGCGAAGCTGCGCGAGGCCAACAACCCGGTCAACATCGTCAGGACCGCCGCCCAGCCGCCGAAGGTCGCGCTGTACATCTCCGGCAACAAGGGCGACGGCTACGAGGACGGCCAGGCCATCGCCGCCGTCGCGAAGGCGCCGACCACGGTGCAGGTCCAGGAGACCACCGGGCCGCACTCCAGCGACGTCTGGAAGAACATGGTGCCCGGCGTCTTCCAGTGGCTCACCGGCATCATCCCCGCCCAGCCGTAGGCACCTGACGCCGGAACGGAAGGGGGAGCCAGGCCGGTGAGGCCGGCCGGCCACGGGGCGGAGGCGTCGTCGG
>NZ_JBEYVJ010000288.1:0-9376 GCF_040643935.1 Kitasatospora sp. NPDC047058
CCGGGCGAGGTCAAGGTGACCTTCGCCGAGCCGTACGCGGACTGGCAGAACCTGTTCCGTCCGCTGATCCCGGCCGCCGGGATCAGCACCGCGGCGCCGTCCGGGGCCGCCGGCGTTTCGCCGTGGGCCGTTCCGGCCCGTCGTGCGGCACGGTGCGCCTACACTCCGATGCCATGCTGGAAACTCCGCGCAGGGCACGTCAGGCGGCCACCCTCGGCCTGGTGTTCGGTGCCGTGCTGCTGGCCGGCGCCGCCACCGGCGCCTGGGGCGACCCGGGCACGCCGCCGCACCGCGCGTCCGCGGACGCGGCCCCGGCCGCCGTGGGCGTCGTCGCGGCGGGCCAGGACCCGGCCGGCGCGGCGCTCTCCGAGCAGCAGGCCGAGCACCTGATCGGCGCCAGCGGTGACCGCTGGGGCGCCTACTACAGCGCGCAGGAGTACGCCGAGTTCAGCCAGGGCCTGGACGGCCGCTACCTCGGGGTGGGCCTCTCGGTCGGCCGCGGCCAGGACGGCGTCACCGCCGTCTCGCAGGTCCGCCCGGCCGGGCCCGCCGCCGAGGCCGGGATCGCGGCCGGCGACCGCCTGCTCCGGGTCGGCGAGGACCAGGCCGACCGGCTGCCGGTGACCGAGGTGGTCGCCCGGCTGCGCGGGCGCGAGGGCGAGCGGCAGGCCGGCTCCGAGGTCACCCTGGCCGTCCAGCGCGGCGACGGGGAGGTCCGCGAGGTCCGGCTGCACCGCGTCCTGCTGGACAGTCAGCAGGTCACCGTCGAGCGCCTGGACGACGGCGTCGTGCGGATCACGGTGCGGGCCTTCACCAGCGGCGTGGCCGAGCAGGTGCGCGCGGCCGTGCGCGGCGCGCACGCCGGGGTGGTGCTGGACCTGCGCGGGAACTCCGGCGGGCTGGTCGAGGAGGCCGCCGGGACGGCCGGGGTCTTCCTGGACGGCGGCCCGGTCGGCTCGTACCGGGAGCGCGGCGGGACGCGCGAGCTGACCGCCCCGCCCGGCGGCGACCAGCGCACCCCGCTGGTGGTGCTGGTGGACGGCGGCACCATGAGCGCCGCCGAACTGCTCACCGGCGCCCTCCAGGACCGCAGCCGGGCGGTGGTGGTGGGCGGCCGGACCTTCGGCAAGGGCACCGTCCAGCAGCCCAGCCGGCTCGCCGACGGCGCCGTGCTGGAACTGACCGTCGGTCGCTACTACACCCCCGCCGGCCGCTCCCCGGAGGGCACCGGCCTGACCCCGGACGTGCCGGCCACCGCCTCCGAGGACGCCGGCGCACTGGCCCTGCGGGTCCTCGCCGGCCTCGGGACCCGTGCGTAAAGGGGCTGCTCGGCAGCGGCCCGGGATGCGAGAATGACGGCGTTATGGCAAAGGAAACCGGACAGAAGCTGATCGCGCAGAACAAGAAGGCGCGGCACGAGTACACCATCCTCGACACCTACGAGTGCGGCCTCGTGCTCACCGGCACCGAGGTCAAGTCACTGCGCGAGGGGCGGGCCAACCTGGTCGACGGCTACGCCTACATCCAGAACCACGAGGCGTGGATCGACAACGTCTTCATCCCCGAGTACACCCAGGGGACGTGGACCAACCACGCCGCGCGGCGCAAGCGCAAGCTGCTGCTGCACAAGCTGGAGATCCGCAAGATCGAGACCAAGGTCCGGGACGCCGGCCACACCCTGATCCCGCTCTCGCTGTACTTCAAGGACGGCCGGGTGAAGCTCGAACTCGCGCTCGCCGTCGGCAAGAAGCTGTACGACAAGCGCCAGACGCTGCGCGAGAAGCAGGACACCCGCGAGACGGCCCGCGCCGTCGCGGCGGCCCGGCGGCGCCAGGGCTGACCCGCGGCGACGCCGGGGTTAATCCGCTGGACCCCCGCCCGTCGCCTCACGTACTATGGCGCAAGCAACACGGACGGTCGCCGTCCGAGCTGTTTCTCAACAAAACATGGGGATGATCGGTTTCGACAGGGGATGTTGAAACAGGGGAAGCGAGCCGAGGAACGCGGCAATGATCTCGTTAACCACGTGTCGCAAAAAAATAATCGCCAACTCTAAGCGCGATTCCCAGCAGTTCGCTCTCGCTGCCTAATAAGCACCGATAGCGCTTGGGTGTCAGACCGGGGAGTTCCCGACCCGGACCCTGGCATAATCTAGGGAACTCAACCGTCCGCCCGGGCTGCGAGGGCGGAGGGGAAATCAAACAGCAGCTGGGCCTGTTGGCGGCTTGTCCGTGTGACCGCCAGGGCCGAGAAAAGCACAGCGGACTGCGCTCGGAGAAGCCCTGAATTAACTCCACTGGACCCGGGTTCGATTCCCGGCATCTCCACCACCCCATGTTCACAGTGAAGGCCGTCCACCGCTCAGCGGGGGGCGGCCTTCACGTTTTCCCCGTCCCGGTGCGGCGCTGCGCGGGGGTGGGGGCGTAGGATCTTCCGTCCGCTCGTTTCCCAGAGTCGGACTCCCGCCGCTACCACCGAGGCCATGCAGAGCAAGCAGAGCAACACGGACACCACCGCCGCCGATCACGAGACCGTCCGCGAGCGCGAGATCGCCGGGGAGCAGCACCACCTCGACACGGTGTACCACCGCCTGGAGGAGAAGCTCGCCGAGGCCGAGTACATCCTGGAGGACGCCGCCAAGCGCGTGCACGTCGGCACCCCCGGCGCGCTCGCCGAGCGCGATGCCCAGGTGTACCGGGCCGGCGCCCACCTCCAGCGGCTGAACAACGAGTTCGAGGACTTCCTCTTCGGCCGGATAGACCTCCAGCAGGCCGACGCCCCGGAGGAGCACGGCATCCCCTCGAACACGCCGCTCGACCCGGCCGACCCGGCCGTCGCCGAGACCCTGCACATCGGCCGGCTCGGGGTGCTGGACGCCGAGTACGGCCCGCTGGTGATCGACTGGCGGGCGCCGGCCGCCGCGCCGTTCTACCGGTCCACCCCGCTGGAGCCCGGCCGGGTCATCCGCCGTCGGGTGATCCGCTCCAAGGGCCGCAAGGTGATCGGCGTCGAGGACGACCTGCTGCGCCCCGACCTCACGCCCACCCTGGACGGCCGGGAGCTGGCGGTGGTCGGCGACGGCGCCCTGATGGCCTCGCTCGGCCGGGCCCGCAGCCACTCGATGCGGGACATCGTCTCGTCCATCCAGAAGGAGCAGGACGAGGTGATCCGGGCCGCCGCGGCCGGGGCCACCCTGGTCACCGGAGGCCCCGGCACCGGCAAGACCGCCGTCGCCCTGCACCGCGCCGCGTTCCTGCTCTACCAGGACCGCCGCCGCTACGCCGGGGGCATCCTGGTGGTCTCCCCGACCCCGCTGCTGGTCTCGTACACCGAGGGCGTGCTGCCCTCGCTCGGCGAGGAGGGCCAGGTCGCCATCCGCGCGGTCGGCTCCCTGGTCGACGGCATCGAGGCGGGCACCTACGACACCCCGGAGGCGGCCCGGATCAAGGGCTCGGCCCGGATGGTGCAGCTGCTGCGCCGGGCCGCCCGGGCGGCGCTGGAACTGGGTGCGCCGCAGGAGCTGAAGGTGGTCGCCCGCGGCGAGGTGCTGCGCCTCGACGCCGGCCGGCTGAAGGCCGTCCGCGGCAACGTGATCGGCTCCGGCGGCACCCCGCTGAACCTGCTCCGCCCGCGCGCCCGCCGGCTGCTGCTGGACGCGCTCTGGCAGGAGGCCACCCGGCACCTGCCGAAGCCCGCCGACCACTACGCCCGCGAGCAGCGCCAGGAGGAGAAGGAGGCGTTCGACGAGTACGTCTCGGACGAGGCGCCGTTCCTGGACTTCCTGGCCGCCTGGTGGCCCGCGATGGCCCCGCGCCGGGTGCTCGGCACCCTGAAGCAGACCCGGCACACCAACCGGGTCGCCCGCCGGGCCGTCACCCCGGACGAGGCCAGGGTGCTGGCGGCGTCCTGGCGGCAGCTGAACGAGCGCGGCGAGGGGGCCCTGTCCGCGCACGACGTGGCGCTGGTGGACGAGCTCCAGGTGCTGCTCGGCGAGCCGGCCCGCCCCAAGGTCCGCGAGGTGGACGCGGTGGACCTGCTGTCCGGCCTGGACGAGGTCACCACCTTCGCCGACCGCTCCGCCGGACGACGCGTGGGGGCACCCCCGGCCGGAGGCTGGGGGAGGGTGCCGGTGGAGCGCACCGAGTACGCGCACATCATCGTGGACGAGGCGCAGGACCTCACCCCGATGCAGTGGCGGATGATCGGCCGCCGGGCCCGGACGGCCACCTGGACGATCGTCGGGGACCCGGCGCAGTCCTCCTGGCCGTTCCCGGCGGAGGCGCAGGCCGCGCTGGACGAGGTGCTGTCCGGCAAGCCGCGCCGCCGCTACACGCTGACCGTGAACTACCGGAACCCGGCCGAGATCGCCGAGGTGGCGGCCAAGGTGCTGGCGCTGGCGGCGCCGGGCACGCCGTCGCCGAGCGCGGTGCGCCACGTCGGCGTGGAGCCGCGGTTCGCGGCCGTCGCGGACCCGGCGCCGGAGGCCTTCGGGGCGGCGGCCCGGGCCGAGCTGGAGCGGCTGCTGGCGGAGGTGGACGGCACCGTGGCGGTCGTCGTGCCGATGGACCGCCGGGCCGAGGCGGCCGGCTGGATCGCGGGCCTGGGGGAGCGCGCGGTGGCGCTGGGCAGCCTGGAGGCCAAGGGCCTGGAGTACGACGCGACCGTGGTGGCGGACCCGACCGGGATCGCGGGCGAGTCGGAGGCCGGCCTGCGGGTGCTCTACGTGGCGCTGACCCGGGCGACCCAGCGGCTGACCGTGCTCTCCGGTCCGGACGACCTGCCGGACGCGGCCGGAGTGCCCGCACTGCTGCACGGCTGACGGCGCGTCGGCGGCACTGCGCCGGCAGTACGGCGGCGGCAGCACGAAGGCCCCTCACCGGGAGGTGAGGGGCCTTCAGACGTTAGATGACACCGACCCGCCATGCTCGCCTCGCGGCAAGTGGTCCCTCGAAGGGACGAAGGTTGGGCCCGGGGGCTTGGATCGAGCCGGTGTCCCGTCCAATGTAACGCATCGGCTCCCGGGGGCAAGAAGGGCCGGGCGGTCTTGTCGGATCCGCACACTCAATGAACGTTATTTCTGACTTCCCCCTGGCAGGTGCGACGATCGAGGTCTAGCATGCGCTGCGTGCCGCTTCAACAATTTGTTGAAGAGATGCCCGGTACGCAGACACCCTCAGTGGACGGAAGAAGGACGTCGATGGCGACGGTGCCCAGTGTCTCGAACTCGATCACGGTGCGGCTGGAGGTCCCGGCCCGGGGCAACGCCGTCAGTGCGATCACCACGGCCGTCGAGTCCTCCGGCGGATCGGTCACCGGCCTCGACGTCACCGCCTCCGGCCTGGAGGCGCTGCGGATCGACGTGACCGTGGCCGCGTCCTCGGTCGCCCACGGCGAGGAGATCGTCGAGAAGCTGCGCACGATCGACGGCGTGTCGATCGGCAAGGTCTCGGACCGCACCTTCCTGATGCACCTCGGCGGCAAGATCGAGATGTCCTCGAAGCTGCCGATCCGCAACCGTGACGACCTCAGCATGATCTACACCCCGGGTGTCGCCCGGGTCTGCATGGCGATCGCCGAGAACCCCGAGGACGCCCGCCGCCTCACCATCAAGCGCAACAGCGTCGCCGTGGTCACCGACGGCTCCGCGGTGCTGGGCCTGGGCAACATCGGCCCGGCGGCCGCGCTGCCGGTGATGGAGGGCAAGGCGGCCCTCTTCAAGCGCTTCGCCGGCATCGACGCCTGGCCGATCTGCCTGGACACCCAGGACACCGACGAGATCGTGGCCATCGTCAAGGCGATCGCCCCGGGCTTCGCCGGCATCAACCTGGAGGACATCTCCGCGCCGCGCTGCTTCGAGATCGAGGCCCGGCTGCGCGCCGCCCTGGACATCCCGGTCTTCCACGACGACCAGCACGGCACCGCGATCGTGGTGCTGGCGGCGCTCACCAACGCGCTCAAGGTGGTCGGCAAGGCGATCGGCGACATCCGGGTCGTGATGTCGGGGGCCGGCGCCGCCGGCACCGCGATCCTCAAGCTGCTGCTGGCGGCCGGCGTCGAGCACGCCACCGTCGCGGACGTGAAGGGCGTGGTCCACGAGGGCCGCGACGACCTCAACGAGTCGCTGCGCTGGATCGCCGAGCACACCAACCGCTCGGGCCGCACCGGCAGCCTCAAGGAGGCCGTGGCGGGCGCCGACGTCTTCATCGGCGTCTCCGCCCCGAACGTGCTGGACGGCGAGGACATCGCCGCCATGGCGCCGGACGCGATCGTCTTCGCGCTGGCCAACCCGGACCCGGAGGTCGACCCGGCGGTGGCCCGGCAGACCGCCGCGGTGGTCGCCACCGGCCGCAGCGACTTCCCGAACCAGATCAACAACGTGCTGGTCTTCCCCGGCGTCTTCCGCGGCCTGCTGGACGCGCAGAGCCGGACGGTCAACACGGAGATGATGATCGCCGCCGCCCGCGCGCTGGCCACCACGGTCGCCGACGACGAGCTGAACGCGAACTACATCATCCCCAGCGTGTTCCACAAGGACGTCGCCAAGACGGTGGCCTCCGCCGTGCGCGAGGCGGCGCTGGCGGGTGCTCAGGAGGCGCCCGTGCAGGCCCGTCCGACCCCCGGCATCGTCGGCACGCTCGACACCGCCTCCTTCCCCGCCGTCAAGCTCTGACGGCACCGCCGCGGCGCGTGTCGCGGATCGGTCAAATGACCGAATACCGTGCTTACCCACCCAAGTCCGCCCCGAACCCTTGCGACACAAGGGCGAGGGGCGTGTTTGGGCTTGTCGTGCCTAGGGCGTACGGTAGCCCTGCACGGGGCAGGCGTGTCCGACAAGTACGGAACGTCCCCCTGGCCTTCCGGCGTGTCGTCCCGGCCGCCGCCCGTACCCGGACCACCGGAGCCGACGGAGCGTCACACCTCCGGCGGGCGGGCGTTGTTCGGGTGGCTCGGCCGGGGCCCGATTGGCTTTCTCGGGGCCGGTCGGGGCAGGATTCGTATCCGGGCAGGCGGGCGGGCCTTCGACGGCACCGGCGCCGCGGCGCGGGGTACGGACCCGGCCTGCGACCACGCATTGCCTGAACGAGCACTGTGTGCGGACCTGCGGCCTATCCGGGTGCCCCCCGGAGGGAGCACCGATGGGCCCCCGCACACCGCAAGCGAACAGACCACAGGAGTACACATGAACCGCAGTGAGCTGGTGGCCGCGCTGTCCGAGCGCGCCGAGGTGACCCGCAAGGACGCCGACGCCGTTCTGGCCGCCTTCGCCGAGATCGTCGGCGAGGTCGTCGCCAAGGGCGACGAGAAGGTCACCATCCCCGGTTTCCTGACCTTCGAGCGCACCCACCGCGCTGCCCGCACCGCCCGCAACCCGCAGACCGGCGAGCCGATCCAGATCGCGGCCGGCTACAGCGCCAAGGTGAGCGCCGGCTCCAAGCTGAAGGAAGCCGCCAAGGGCGCCTGAACCACCCCTTGAACGCCCGAGAGGCCGGGCCCCCCGCGATGGGGGGCCCGGCCTCTCGCCGTTGCCGGTGGGGGCCGGTCAGGCGGTGACCAGGCGCTCGCTGGGCAGCTCGACGTGGGCGCCGAGGTCGCGCAGCTTCTCCATGAAGTTCTCGTAGCCGCGGTTGATCAGGTCGATGCCGTGCACGGTCGAGGTGCCCTCGGCCGCCAGCGCCGCGATCAGGTACGAGAAGCCGCCGCGCAGGTCCGGGATGACCAGCTCGGAGCCGATCAGCTTGGACGGGCCGGAGACCACCGCGGAGTGCAGGAAGTTGCGGGCGCCGAAGCGGCACGGGGTGGCGCCCAGGCACTCGCGGTAGAGCTGGATGTGGGCGCCCATCTGGTTCAGCGCGCCGGTGAAGCCGAGCCGCGACTCGTACACCGTCTCGTGCACGATGGACAGGCCGGTCGCCTGGGTCAGCGCGACCACCAGCGGCTGCTGCCAGTCGGTCTGGAAGCCCGGGTGCACGTCGGTCTCCAGGGCGATCGCCTTGAGCTCGCCGCCAGGGTGCCAGAACCGGATGCCCTCGTCGTCCACCTCGAAGGCGCCGCCGACCTTCCGGAAGGTGTTCAGGAAGGTCATCATCTCCAGCTGGCGGGCGCCGCGGACGTAGATGTCGCCCTTGGTGGCCAGCGCCGCGCAGGCCCAGGAGGCGGACTCCAGACGGTCCGGCAGCGCGCGATGGGTGTAGCCGCCCAGCTCGTCGACACCGGTGATCAGGATGGTCCGGTCGGTGCCCATGGTGATGATCGCGCCCATCTTCTGCAGGACGCAGATCAGGTCGACGATCTCCGGCTCGACGGCCGCGTTGCGCAGCTCGGTGACGCCCTCGCAGAGGACGGCGGTGAGCAGCACCTGCTCGGTGGCGCCGACCGACGGGTAGGGCAGCTCGATCTTGGTGCCGCGCAGCCGCTGCGCGGCGACCAGGTAGGTGCCCTGCGGGTGCTTCTCGATGGTGGCGCCGAACTGGCGGAGCACCTCGAAGTGGAAGTCGACCGGGCGGCCGCCGATGTCGCAGCCGCCGAGGCCCGGGATGAAGGCGTGGCCGAGGCGGTGCAGCAGCGGGCCGCAGAACAGGATCGGGATCCGCGAGGAGCCGGCGTGCGCGTCGATGTCGGCGACGTTGGCGCTCTCCACGTGCGAGGGGTCGAGGATCAGCTCGCCGTCCTCGTCGCCGGTGCGGACCGTCACGCCGTGCAGCTGGAGCAGGCCGCGGACCACCTTGACGTCGCGGATGTCCGGGACGTTGCGCAGTCTGCTGGGGCCCTGCCCGAGCAGGGCGGCGACCATGGCCTTGGGGACCAGGTTCTTCGCACCACGGACGCGGATCTCGCCTTCGAGCGGGTTTCCGCCGTGGACCAGCAGGACGTCGTCGGTCATCGTTCTCGCAATCCGGGGTGCCAGAGGAGTGGGTGGGGCTCCGGGTCGGGAGCCGGGCGGTGGACCGGTCGTACGGGCGCGTTCGGGCCCCCGGCGTGACCGAGTCGGCACCGTATAAGGGCGTCCACCAGAAGTAGATGGTAGTGGGCGTCCCGGTGGTTCCCGTGAGCCTCTCCCGTGATGGTGCTCTCTTGGGGTGGTGCACCGCCCGCCGGTGCGTCCGTACGGGTGTTCGCGCGGCGCGGCGGCACGCGTCCGCGCGGCCTCCGTGTTGCGGTGTCCGCCCCCGGGGGTTCTGCGGGATCATGTGAGGCATGACGGCGGCCCATTCGCACGGAAGCCGGTCCCACACCGGCCGTTTGCTCGTCGCGACCCCCGTGCTCACCGACCCGAACTTCGCGCGGGCGGTGGTGCTCCTCCTCGACCACGACGCCGAGGGGGCGCTCGGCGTCGTCCTGAACAGGCCGACGCCGGTGGAGGTGGGCAGCGTACTCG
>NZ_JBEYVJ010000289.1:0-9356 GCF_040643935.1 Kitasatospora sp. NPDC047058
GTGTGGGCCCGCGCGTGCTCTTCCAGCGGGTTCCCGAAGGCAAGGTCGTCAAGAACCGGGTGCATCTTGATGTGCGGGTCGGCACAGGGCTCGTGGGTGACGAGCGTCTGGCCACACTCGAGGCCGAATGCGCACGGCTGATGGCGCTCGGCGCGAAACACGTGCTGACGCAGCGCGCCGATGGCGTCAACGAGTCGTGCATCACGATGCAGGACATCGAGGGCAACGAGTTCTGCCTCGCCTGATTCTCCTCCGAGACTGCGAGGGGGAGCCGTCTCCCGGAGGCCTCTCAGGTCCCGCATACGGCGGGAGTCATTCCGTGAGAGCGAGGTTGTGCAGGCGGGCAACGCCGTGCATCGCGTGGCGCACACCGTCGCCACTCAGGCGGCAGTCGCGCAGGATCTTCCAGGTCTTCATCCGGGCGAAGGCGTGCTCGACGCGGGCGCGAACCCGTTTGTGGTCGTGGTTGTGTTCGACCTGCCAGTCGGTCAGTTCGCCGCCTCGGGGCCGGCGGTGCGGGATGACGAGGCCGGTTCCGGGGCAGCCGCCGTCGGCGATCGTGGTTGTCCGGCCGACGGCGGCCTTGGCCCCGGATTCCTCCCATGCCCTGCAGTCGTTGCGGCTGCCGGGCAGGGGCCGGCCGACCACCACAACCAGGCGGGTTTCGGCGTCGATGACCACCTGGTGGTTCGTCGAGTAGCGATGGTTCTTCGACTGCTCGACGACCTTGCGGTCGGGGGTGGGTACCAATGTCCCGTCCACGATCAGCACCGCGTCCTTGGCAAACCGCCTGCGCGGGGCCAGCGCGAGCCTGGGGCCGAGGTGGTCGATGACGCGATCGGCGGTGTACTTCGACACTCCGAAGTGTGGGGCGATTTGGCGCAGGGTCACGTTGGTGTGCCAGTACGCGGCCACCAGGAGCACCCGGTCCTCCGGGGACAGCTTCCACAGCCGGCCCCGGCGCGGTACGGGACAACCCTTGGCGGAAAGCGGAACAGACGGGGCATCACTTCCCGCCACTCTCAACATATAGCGCTCCAAGGGGCTTGCGGCAAGGCCCCGTCGGTGCCGCAGAATCGATGATCAATACCGGGAACTGCGGAAGCGAGAGTGGCGAACATGCGGGTGTTGTTGATGGCCTACGGGTCGCGCGGGGACGTCGAGCCGATGCTGGGACTGGCGGCGCAGTTGCGGGCGGACGGCTCGGAGGTGCGGGTCTGCGCACCGCCGGACTTCACGGAACTGCTGGCGGCCGCCGGGATCCCGTTCGCGCCGATCGGCGCCCCGGTGCGTCCGGTGGCGACGGGGGCGGTGACCGGGAAGGCGCCGTTGCCGGCGGAGGGCATGGCCCAGCGGGCGGCCGCGTTGGTCGCCACGACCTACGACGCCGTCCTCGCGGCGGCCGAGGGTTGCGACGCGGTGGTGGCGACCGGCCTGCTCCCGGCGGCGGCCGCGGCACGGTCGGCGGCCGAGCAGCTGGGCATCCCGTACGCGTTCGTGGCCTACTTCCCGAGCTACCTGCCGTCGCCGCACCACCCGCCGTTCCCGCGGCCGGGCCGCCCGTTCCCGCCGGGGGTGACCGACAACCGGGTGCTGTGGGACCTCGACGTCGAGAACATGAACCTGCTGTTCGGCACGGGCCTCAACGCCCACCGGGAGACGGTCGGCCTGCCGCCGGTGGACGACTTCCGCGACTACGTCCTCACCGGCCGGCCGTGGCTGGCGGCGGACCCGGTGCTGAGCCCGTGGCTGCAGCCCGCGGACCTCGCCGTCGAGCAGACCGGCGCATGGCTCCGGGCCGACGAGCGCCCGCTCCCGGACGGGTTGGCGGCGTTCCTGGACGCCGGCGAGGCGCCGGTGTACGTCGGCTTCGGCAGCATGCCCATCCGCGACGCGGAGGAGGTCGCCCGGGCGGCCGTCGCGGCGGTCCGCGCGCAGGGCCGGCGGGTGCTGGTCTCCGGCGGCTGGGCCGGCCTGGCGCTGACCGACGACCAGGACGACTGCTTCGCCGTCGGCGAGGTCAACCATCACGCGCTGTTCCCCCGGGTGGCCGCGGTCGTGCACCACGGCGGCGCGGGCACGACGACGACGGCCGCGCTGGCCGGCGCGCCGCAGGTGGTGGTGCCGCAGATGGCGGACCAGCCGTACTGGGCCGACCGCGTGGCCGAACTGGGCATCGGCGCGGCCCACGACGGCCCGACCCCCACCTTCGAGTCCCTGTCGGCCGCGCTGGCCACGGCCCTGGCCCCCGGAACCCGCGAGCGCGCGGCCGCCGTCGCCGGCACGATCCGCACCGACGGCTCGGCGGCGGCCGCGAAGCTACTGCTCGGCCTCTCCGGCTAGCAGCGGGCCGGCACGTTCCGCAACGCCGGCGCGCGCACGGGCAGTCGGACCGGCCGACCTCCTGTGCGGGGCCGTGCTACCGGCCGGCGGCGGCCGCTGCTGCGGCGGCCAGGAGGTGGCGGGGTCGGGTGATGACGGCCCACCAGGGCGAGACGTCGTCCTCGGGGTCGTCCGGGCGGGGGGTGCGCCAGCTGACGGCGGCGTGGAGGACTGCGTGGTCAGCGGGGGCGAACGGGGGGAGCGTCCAGGCCAGGCCGGGGTGGTCGTCCTGGTACTCGACGCCCCACGTGGGGTGGGTACCGCGGTGGACGTCGTCGATGAGGGCGGCCCAGCGGCGGGGCAGGGAGTCGCCGGCCTCCGCGCGGTCGCAGATGTCCTCCTCGTCCGAGCCGCCCAGGGTGAGGTCGGTGCCGGCGTTCCAGAGGTCGAGGGCGGCCACCGCCTGGCCCGACGCCGGGCCGCTCTGCACGTCGGCCGGCACGTCCCGGAAGGACGCGGACAGCCGCACCCGCTCCAGCGCCGTCCGGGCGCGGACGCTCCAGACGGCACCCCAGCAGGCGGCCACCGGCAGCGTGAAGTCGGTCTCCGCCTCGTACGAGCAGATCAGCAGCTCCAGCTCGGCCGACTCGTGCTCCCAGCGGTGGACCAGCGCGCCACCGGGCAGGCAGAATGCCCGCTGGGGCCGGGCCGGCACCGCCCACGAACCGATCCGGGCGGAGAACTCCAACGCGCCGACGGGCGTCGCGATCGCGGTCGCGGAGGTCAGGGGCGCCGGGGAGCGGGGGACGGAGGGCAGCAGGCCGGACATGCCGGGAGTCTACGAGCAGCCGGACCCGGGGCACGCAGCGGCCGGAAACGGAGCGACACGGCGCGGAGCTGCCCGTAGTCTCCGGGCTGTGACGACGACGTACGTGCTGGACGGCACGCAGATCAGAACGCTGGAAGACTTCTGGCGGATCATCGGCGAGGCGGTCAACGGCCCCGGGGGATACTTCGGCCGCAATCTCGACGCCTTCGCCGACTGCCTCAGCGGGGGCTTCGGAACGCCCGACGACGATGACTACGTGGTGGAGTGGCGCGACCACCAGGTCTCCCGCGAGCATCTCGGATATCCGGAGACCGCCCGCCAGTTGGAGATCCGGTTGTCGCGCTGTCACCACACGAACCGGCCCGCGGTCAGCGCCGACCTCGCCGCCGCGCGACAGGAACGCGGGACCACCGTCTTCGACTGGCTGGTCGAGATCTTCGGCGACCGCGCTCCGGGCGCCCTGCGACTCCGGTGACGGGCCCGGGCACCGGCAACGCCAATTCGCTTGCGACGCGATTCCGGGCCGTCCGACACTGGCCGCCATGACGTTCACCTCGCCCCTCCAGCGCGTCGATCCCCCCACCACCGGCCCCGAGATGGCCGCCCTGAACAGCTGGCTCGACTACGAGCGGGCAACCCTCCTGTCCAAGCTGGAGGGCCTCACCCCCGAGCAGGCCGCCCGGCGCACGGTCGCGTCCGAGACCACGCTGCACGGCCTCGTCCGGCACCTGACGACCATCGAGCAGTGGTGGTTCGTCGAGTGCGTCGCGGGCTCGAAGGAGCCGTACCCGTACTACGACGGCGAGGAGGTCGACTGGGACTGGGAGCTCGACCGCAGCGAGGGCCTGGACGCCGACGTCGCCCGCTACGTCGCCCAGTGCGAGCGCAGCCGGGCCGTCACGGCCGGTCTCGACCCGGACACCACCGTCACCACCAAGCGCGGCCGGGTGTACGACGTGCGCAGCATCATGATCGGCATGATCCGGGAGTACGCGCGGCACAACGGCCACGCCGACGTCGTGCGCGAGCTGACCGACGGGGTCACCGGCCGGTGACGCACTGACCGGGCTTGTCGGGCTTGTCGGCTCGTCAGACTTCCGGTGTCACGTTCCCGGGCCCTGTCCCGTCCACCTGCTGCGCGGGGCCGCCGCTCCGCGCAGCGGCAGCGACACCGGCAGGAGAAGGGGCAACAGCGATGAAGACCTTGACCGTTCGACGTGTCATCGCGGCGCCGATCGCGGACGTGTTCGAGTGGTGCGCCACGACCACCAACTACACCCGTTCGCCGCTCATCCTCCGGGCGCGGCTGGCCCGGCCGGGCGCGGGGGCGCCGTACGGGGTGGGGGCGGTCCGCCTGCACACGTGGGCGATCGGGTGGTTCCGCGAGCGGGTGACCGTCTACAACGCGCCGTACGACTTCGAGTACACGGTGGACCGCAGCTTCCCGCCGTCCCGGCACGAGCTCGGCCGGATGACCTTCCGGGAGGTCGACGGCGGCACCGAGGTCGCGTGGACGACCACGTTCGAGGTCCGCGCCCCGTTCGGTGCGGTGCTCACCCGCGCGGTGGCGAAGCCCGTGATCGCGCACACCTTCGGCAGGATCCTCGACGCCGCGGCGGACGCGCTTGCGTAGGAAGTCGGCGGCGCCGACTTCCCGTGCGCGGTCAGGGGGTTGGGGTTGAGGTGACGCCCGGGGACGGAGTCGGGCCGGTGGGGTGGGTGGGGTGGGCCCAGGAGAGGAGAGCGAGGAGGAGGGAAGCCGGCAGCAGCGTGAGGGCCGCGACGCGGGTCGCGGTGGCCGGGCTGTCAGACGGCACGGGGAGCGGGGAGGTCGAGCTCGGCCCAGACGGTCTTGGCGCCGGGGTGGCGGGCGTCGGATCCCCACCGGTCGGCGAGGGCGTCGATGAGGGTGAGCCCGCGCCCGGACGGGGAGTTGGGCGCGCAGACCGCCGGGAGGACGGGGTGCCGGTCGCCCCGGCAGTCGGAGACCTCGATGCGCAGCACGTGGGGGTCGACGGTGAGCGCGAGGGCGAGCTCGAACCGCCGGCCGGGGACGCGGCCGTGGGTGGACGCGTTGGCGGCGAGCTCGCCGATGATCAACAGCGCGGAGTGGAACGGCTCCTCGGCCAGGGAGTCGATGCGCCAGGCGGTGAGTTGCTGACGCGCGATGCGGCGGCCGATCGCGGCGCCCTTGGGGGTGGGCGCGAGAAGGGTCGCGAGACGGCGCGAGACGCCGGTGTCTACGGGAATTTCGGACTTCATGCGACATAGCGTGGAGGGCCGGGCGTACGCTGACCATGCATCAGGCGGACACGGGGAGTGTTTGTCCGGGTGCACACCGTGGCCTGTTCGGGCTGTTGGGCGTGACCTGAATCCAGGGGTGGTCGCAATGGGTGACGTACGGGGTGGCGGAGAGAGCGGCGAGGCCAGGCCGGAGTTGGCGGAGGACCTCGCCGAGGTGTCCGACTTCTTCCGCGCCCTCGGCAAGCAGATCAAGCTGCTGCGCGAGCGCGCGGGGATGACGCAGAAGGAGCTGGGCAACCAGGTCGGCTACACCGAGGCCATGATCGGCTCGGTGGAACGGGGGAAGCGCACGCCGCAGCCGGAACTGCTGGACGCGGCGGACAAACTCCTGAACGCCGGTGGGCTGTTGAGCATCGCGAAGGACGACGTGCAGCAGGCGAAGGCGAAGGCCCGGGTGCGGCATCCGGCGTGGTTCCGGGACTACGCGGGGCTGGAGGCGGAGGCCGTGGAGCTGCACGACTACAGCACGCTGCTCATTCCAGGTCTGCTTCAGACCGAAGCCCATGCTCGTGCGCTCTACGAGATGAGGCAACCGCTGCTTTCGGAGGAGGTGATCGAGATCCGGGTGTCGGCCCGACTCGCTCGGCAGGAGATCCTGACGCGATGGCCCAGGGCCATGTTCAGCTGGGTGATCGACGAGAGTGTGTTGCGGAGACCGCTGGGCGGGTGGGCCATTCACTCGGAGCAGCTGCGCCGCCTTCTCGAGGTCGGCCAGACGCGCGGGATGGTCGTACAGATCCTGCCACTGGACAGAACCGAGCACGCGGGCATGGGCGGGTCATTCAAGCTGCTCACGCCCAAGGGCCGTCCCCAGACCGGCTATATCGAAGTTCAGACGAGCAGTAGGCTGATCACGGATCAGGACGAAGTCCGTATCATGAACGCGCGATACGGCACCCTCAGGGCGCAGGCCCTCACTCCACACGAGTCCCTGTCCCTGATCGAGAAGATGCTGGGAGAGCGATGAGCACGAAGCTGGCATGGTTCAAGAGCCGCTACAGCAGCAATGAGGGCGGCGAGTGCGTCGAGGTCGCCTGGCGCAAGAGCAGCTACAGCAGCAACGAAGGCGGCGACTGCATCGAGATCGCGGAGGCGACCGCCGCCGTCCACGTCCGTGACTCCAAGGACAAGACCGGCCCGCAGCTCACCTTCGAGCCGGCCGCCTGGCAGGCGTTCGTGGAGTTCGCCGCCTCCCTCTGACACAGCAAGCACCTCCCGCCTCGGCCGTCCACCACCCGGTGGGCGGCCGGCGGTGCATCCGGGCGGAAAACAGGGAGCGCCGAAGCCCCCGCCCTGCTACGGTCGGCCCGTCATGCTGGACCAGGATGCCGAGAGAGACGGGGACGGTGAGATTGTGGCCGCGGTGATGACCGCTGCGCCTGTGCTGCGCAGCGCCCGGACGCCCATACGCATCTCCCGGGCCCTGGTCTGACCGCACCGACGGTACTTTCGCGTTGCACCGGGGCCCTTTCACCCAAGGGTTCACCATGTCTTCTTCCTCTTCCACCTGGCTCACCCGTACCGAGACCACCTCGGACGTCCCGGCCGTCCAGACCCTCACCTTCGCCGCCTTCGGCCGGGCGCACGAGGCCGACCTCCTCGCCGCGCTGCGCGCCGACGAGGGCTGGATCGGCGGCCTCTCCTTCGTCGCCACCGGGGCCGCCGACCCGACCGGCACGCCCGTCGCGCACGCCGTCCTCAGCCGCGCGCACATCGGCGACGTCCCGGCCCTCGCCATGGGGCCGGTGTCCGTGCACCCGGACCACCAGCGGTCGGGGGCCGGCTCGGCCACCGTCCGTGCCGCGCTCGACGCCGCCCGCGCGGCGGGTGAGCGCTTCGTCATCCTGCTCGGGCACCCGACGTACTACCCGCGGTTCGGGTTCGTCCGCGCCTCGGCCCACGGGGTCCGGCTCACCGTCGACGCGCCCGACGAGGCGTGGATGGCGCTCAGCCTGAACGAGGGCGACCCGCTGCCGTCGGGCTCGGCCCGCTGGGCGGCGGCGTTCGGGATCTGACGGTGACGGCCGTCCCCGGCTGACCGTCACCGTCCGTCCACCTCCACCCCTCCCGCCCGGCCCGGCGGTCGCGCTGCGTGGCCGTCGGGCCGTCCGGGCTGCGGAGCTCCGCGCCCGGCGGGATGGTGGGTGGTGGACGGCGGCCGCATTCGGGCGGCGCGCCGGAACCGCGACCTTCCCGGGATGCAG
Organism: Kitasatospora sp. NPDC047058; assembly: GCF_040643935.1. NCBI lineage: Bacteria > Bacillati > Actinomycetota > Actinomycetes > Kitasatosporales > Streptomycetaceae > Kitasatospora > Kitasatospora sp. NPDC047058. The sequence continues at coordinate 7,660 of NZ_JBEYVJ010000289.1, forward strand.
ACATGGACCCGACCATCACCCCGGCAGAGCTGATCGCTGCCGCCGACCCGGAAACGTTCGGGAACTACATCGCAAGCATCAAGCCCGCGCACGACCACATGGGGGGCATGGGCGGCCACCACCCCGGCCACTCGTCCTCCGTCCGCACGGCGGAGTTCGAGGGCCACCAGATCAGGATCGTCACCACCTACGAGGTCACCGTGGACGGCCGCCCGCTGACGGTCGGACTCGACGTGGACGAGGACGGCAGGCTGGCCTGCCACGGCCTGCCGGCCTACCAGTTCTCCTCGGCGGTGGACATCGTCCAGGAGCTGATCCGCAAGTTCCCCAAGCGCTTCCCGAAGGACCACTGAGATGTCTGTCGTCCGGAAGAACATCCTCACCGACGCGACCGCGCGGGACGACTACATCGCGGGCGTCCTGGCGCTCAAGCAGGAGCGGACCAGCCTCACCACCGACCAGGTCGGCGTCCCCGGGGATCCCGCCCCCGTGTTCACCTACGACCTGTTCGTGATCTGGCACTGCTGGACGATGATGACCCCGATCCCGCCGGGCGGGGATCCGCTGCGGCGCAACGCCGCCCACCGGGGGCCGATCTTCCTGCCGTGGCACCGGGTGATGCTCGGTCTGCTGGAGTCGAACATCCAGCGTGTTCTGAACAAGCCCGGCTTTGCCCTCCCCTACTGGGACTGGGCGGCCGACGGCGACCTCGGTTCGCCCACCGACCCCACCGTCTTCACGGCCGCCTATCTGGGCGGGCAGAGCGATCCGGCCGCCGGAAAACCCGTCAGCGACGGGCCGTTCGCGTTCAACCCCGCCAATCCGGACTCCTTCGTCATCCGCATCGAGAGCGATCTCGACGGGATGCCCGTCCAGGCCGTTCCGCACCGCGGCCTGGAGCGCTTCTTCGCCACGGACTGGCCCACCCTGCCGACGAGCGCGGAGGTCAAGACCTCGCTCGCGTACGCGCCGCCGGCCAGCAGCACCGACCCGGCCGACCGGTACGACACGCTGAACTTCAACAGCGCCTCGCAGGGCTTCCGCAACCTGCTCGAAGGGTGGATCCCGAGGGACCCGACCCGGCCGGTCCACATGCACAACCAGGTCCACGTGTGGATCAGCGGCGACATGGCGCCCGGCACCTCCCCCAACGACCCGGTGTTCTTCCTGCACCACTGCAACGTGGACCGGATCTGGGAGGGCTGGATGAACCGCTTCGGCCGGCTCTACGCCCCCGACATGACCGCTCCCGCGGCCACCTACAAGGGCGAGCGCATCGACGACCCGATCGTCTCCCCGCTCGGCCCCTCCGCGACGCCGAGGTCCGTGCTGGACATCTCCTCGGTCTACACGTACGACGTGCTGCCCTGACGCCGTCACGGCGGTAGCCGCGCAGCCGGGAAAGCACCGGAAAAGCGACAGGGGCGGAAGTCGAATACGACTTCCGCCCCTGTGGATTGGAGCGCCGGGCCCGAATTGAACGAACCCCTCCCACTGAAAGTGGGCGTGCTACCGCTGCACCACCGACGCCTGACCGGCCGGGCTTCCGACCGCTTTCGCGATCTCGTCCCTTCCGACGTGGAAAAACTTATCAGCGGATGATCGAAAGACGAAATCGGCCCAATCGGCAGCGGGGACGGCGGTGGTGGACGGCGTCTCCGCCGTCGCCGTCCTCGCCCTCGCGGGCGGGGTGACGG
>NZ_JBEYVJ010000290.1:0-9312 GCF_040643935.1 Kitasatospora sp. NPDC047058
GTGCCACGGCCAGCGGATGGCGCCGGCGGCGGTCGTCCGCGTCGGACGGGACCTTCATGCCGTGGTGCCAGGCCAGGGCGTGCCGGGACTGCGCGGGGAAGGCGGCCGCCCAGTCGGTGGCCTTCGGCATCGCGTCCTCGGCCAGCGCCTCCTTCAGCTGCCCGGTGACCTCGGCGACGTCCAGGGCGAAGTCCACGTACTCCAGCAGGCCCACGTCGTGCCGGCGCCGCCGGTAGACCTCGGTCAGCAGCCGGGCGGACTCGTCGTCCTCGTCGCGCAGCCAGCGCAGCAGCGGCGCGCAGGCGCTCTGCCAGTACGCGCCCCAGGCGTCCATCCACTCCTGGACGGCGGCCAGGTTGCGGGTCACCGCGTCGTCGATGGTGGCCCGGAAGGTCTCCTGGTAGACGGTGGTGACGTCCGGCGAGATCGAGTCGTCCTGGCGCTGGTCCCGCCGGGCGCCGGGCCCGATCCGGTGGCGGCGCGGCGGCTCGCTGCGCGACACCAGCAGCTCGGGGTCGTCGGAGGCCCGTTCCATCAGGTGGTTCCACTGCTCCCAGCCGTACACCTCGTTGCGGACCTGCCGGCTCACCTCGGCGAAGGACGGCGGCAGCGGGCCCTCGGGGGTCTCCTCCTGCGGGTCGCGCAGCTGCCGCAGCTGGCGGGTGGCGCGCTGGAACACCGCGCGGATCTGCTCGAAGCGCGCGGCCGCGCCGACGTACTCCTCGCTGGGCGCCACCAGGTCGAGGCAGAGGCGGCGGCGCAGGTCGCGCAGGGCGGCCTCCAGCTTGTCCTTCGACTGCCGTGCCCGCTCGGCCTTCTGGCCCACGCCGTGCTCGCGCACGTGCGCCTCCAGCAGGTCGCGCAGCGCCTTGAGCCCGCCGTCCTGGTCGTAGGCGCGCAGCCGGTGCGCCCAGTCGTCGCCGGGGAACCGGTCCTCCAGCCGGGTGACCGCCTCCTGCCAGTGCGGCAGCGGCTCGGCCCGCAGCCCGGACAGGACCCGGTCGAGGGACGTCCTGGTCTCCGGCGAGGCGTCCTCGTAGGTCAGCCCGTACGCCTCGATGGCGGCCACCGCGGACACCGCCACGATGCGGTCGGCCCGCCGGCCGACGTACTTGCCGCCCTGGATCCGGATGCCGTTGAGGGCGTCGGTGAGCGGGGAGTTCCCGTCGCCGGCCGGGGGCACGCCGACCCGGTCGAAGAGGTTGGCCGCCACCAGCGCGGCGTCGGCGAGTGCGGCGGGCGTGCGGTCGTCGTCGGTCAGCATCTCCCAGAACGACAGGGCCTCACGGGAGTAGGGCCGTTGGGCGTTGAGCACGACCAGGATGGTGTGCATGTCGGCCAGGACCCGGCGGCTGAGGTTGCGGTCGCGCCCGTACGAGTTGGCCGCGCCGATCCCGGGGAAGTCCAGGACCTGCACCTCGTGCTCGTGCATCAGGCCGCCGATCTCCCACTCCTCGGGCGAGACGAACACGGTCTGCTCGACCCGCTCGATCAGCGGGAAGCTCGCCCGCAGCGCCTCGCCGTCCTCGGCCACCCTGGCCCGGGTGAAGTGCAGGGACTCCACCCGCGGCGCCTCGTCCGGGGTGGCCTGCACCGGCGGCAGCAGCAGCGCGGTGCGCACGGCGGCGGAGTCGATGTCCAGCGCGCCGGAGTCCACCAGGTCGCGCTGGCCGCGCAGGGCGTCGCGGATGCGGCACAGCTCGACCACGGCGTCCCGGTGGGTGGCGGCGATGGTCAGCGGGTTCACCGCGGCCACGCCCTGGCCGGGGCGGCCCCACAGGCACGGGTACCAGCTGTTGAACGGGCTCCAGCCGCGTTCGTCCAGCACCGGGTTGTGGCCGCCGATCAGCTCCCGGGCGCGCAGCTCGGGGTGCCGGGCCTCGATGCCGGTCACCAGCTCGTCGAGGATGTCCCCGACGCAGGAGCCGAGCTGGGCGGTGCTCATGTAGCGGATCAGGGTGCGCGGCGCGACCTCGGTGCGGCTGCCCGGCTCGCCCCGCACCAGCCGCAGCACGGTGATGTTGCCGGTGGCGGGGCGCTCCTCCACCGCGAGCAGGTCGGGGCGGCCCAGCAGGGTGCCCACCAGCAGCGACTTGCCGACGCTGTACTGGCCGACGACGGCGAGCGACACCGGCGCCTCGGCCCGGGCCCGCAACTCGCCCGCGAGGTCGAGCACCTGCTCGCGCAGGGCGGCCTCCTCCGGGCCCTCCGGAGGGTCGAACCCGGCCAGCAGTGCCTCGACGGCCTGGGCGAGATCGCTCAGCGCCGGGAAGTCCATCGAACGCGACAACGGTCAACTCCTTGGAGTGCAGGGCCTCGGCCGGCCCGGGGGCCGGGCGGGCCGCGGTGGACGGATGCCGGGCGCCGAAGGGGGAAGCGGGAGCGGGCGGGGGAGGAGGGTGGGGGAGGTGCGGGTCGGGGCGTGCTCGGGTGCCGGGTGCTCAGGTGCGGAGGAAGAACAGCTCCAGGCGGACCGTGCCGGCGCGGCCCTGCCCGTCCAGGTACGGGCGGATCAGCCGGCGGTCGTCCGCCGGGAAGAACCCGGGGGCGACGGCGTGCACCAACGGTGCGACGGAGTCCGCCAGTGCCTGGCTGCGGCCCAGGTCGGCCGTGCACCGCGAGCAGCCGGCGGCCGTGCCCCAGACGAACACCATCGCGGCGCTGCGCCGGGTGTACGGGCCGATCTGGTCCTTCAGCCGGTCCGCGAAGGCGGCGCGGGCGGCGGGGTCGCCGCCGATCAGCCCGTCGGCGTCCACCTCGACCACCACCGAGGTGCTGTTCGGGTCCAGGCCGGGCGGCGGCGCCGGGGAGCTCGCCGTCGGCGCGGCGGGGGAGGAGGACGCCGGCTCCGGGGCGGCCGGCGGGGAGGCGGTGGTGCCGGGCGCGGGCGAGGGCTCCGCGACCGGGAGCGGGGTGGTCTGGCCGCCCAGCACCACCAGCACCATGACCACCATGAGGTCGGCGAAGAGCCAGCCTGCGCCGTGCAGCAGCCATGTGCCGCCGCGCCCGGTCATCCGGCGTCCCCGCCGTCACGGGCGGCCCGGCCGGGGGCGCCCCAGGGGGCGGTGCGCCGGGGCTGTGCGTCCTGGGGCTCCGCGGTCCAGGGCTCCGCGGTCTCGGGCTCCGCGTCCTGGGGTACTGCGTCGCGGGGCGCCGGGTCGCGGGGGAGCGGTGCCCGGTCGGCCGGCGGGGCCGGCGGCGGCCACCCTTCCTCCGCCCGGCGGTCGGTGACGGCCACTGCGGGGGCGTGGAGCGTGGGGGTCCGGAGTGCCGGGGCCGGTGCAGCCGGGGCCGCGTCGGCCGGCGTCGCCCCGGCGTGCTCCCGCCAGGACTCCCCGAGCTGCTCCAGCCGGGCCCCGGTCTGCGTGAGTGCCTTCTGCAGCCCGTCCGCCGAGTTCACCAACTCGTCCCGGTGCAACACCAGTTCGTCCCGGCCGGTGCGCAACTCCGCCTCCTGCCGGGCGAGTGCGTCCCCCAGCCGGGCCAGCCGCTCGCCCAGGAACTCGCCCTGCCCGGCCAGCGCGCCCACCCGGCCGGCCAGCCCGTCGACCACCCCGCGCGCGGCTTCCACCGCGGCGAGCAGCTCGGCCTGCGCCGTGGCGGTGTCCCGCCGGCCCGAGGCGCGTCGCTCGCCGTCCTCCCGGATCAGCTCGCCGAGCGCGGCGACCCGGTCGCCGATCACCGCCGCGGCCTCCTCCACCTCGCCGCGCAGCGAGGCGGCGAGCGCCGCGACGGCCAGCTCGTACGCGGTGCCGATCCGTTCGGCGCCCTCCTCGGCGGCCGCGCCGAGGGCGTGCGGCAGCCCGGTGACCGCGCCGTCCAGGCCGGCCACCACGCCGACGAGGTCCCGGGCGCCGGCGGTCAGGGTGTCCGTCGCGGTGGTGAGCAGCTGCTCGGCCGCCCGGCTGCGCTGCTCCAGGGCCTCGGTGTGCAGGACGGCCTGCCGTGCCTGGGCGTCGAAGGCCCCGGCGAGCACCTCGTCGAAGCGCCCGGCCGCGGACTCGGCCGCCGCCGTGATCCGCGCCGCGCTGCTCGCGGTGCTGTGCTCCATCCCGGCGGCCAGTTCGGCCACCGCTCCGGCGACCCGGTCGCCGAGCAGCTCGCTGCCGCGGGTGAGCCCGGCCGCGGCGGCCGCGGCCCGGTCCGAGGCCTCGGAGACCTGTTCGGTGCCCTTCCGCAGCGCGGTCGTCGCGTCCTCCATGGACCGCACCGCCGCCACCGCCGTCCGGGCGGCCTCGGTGGCCTGCTCCAGGACCGCGCGGGACCGGTCCCCGGCGCCCGCGGACAGAGTGATGAGTTCGCGCAGCCCCTCGGCCGCCGACTGCAGCTCGGTGGCGAAGCGGCGCGGCTCGGTGTGCGCGGCGGCCGCCGCCAGCGCCTCGGTCTGGGCCAGCGCGAACGCCAGCCGGCGCACCAGCTCCCGTCCGCTCTCCTCGTCCTGGCGTGCCATCACCTGCCGGACGACCCCGGCGGCCACCAGGCCGGTCAGCAGCAGCACCGTGTAGCCGACCAGCCAGTCGAACCTGGCCGGCCCGGCGAGGTGTCCGCCGAAGCCCTGCTGCCACAGCTCCAGGAAGGAGGCGCGGTCCGGCCCGGCCGTGGCCCGGCCGGCGCCGCGGTCGTCCAGGTAGTCCTGGTAGGCCGAGACCGCGAGCCCCAGCCCGCTCCAGGTGAGCAGCAGCGGGAAGAGCACCATCACCGAGGACGCGAGCTGCAGGCCGGTGGTGATCCGGCCGCGCCGTCCGCCGCCCGGCCCCAGGGCCGCCGCGGTCCCGTACGCGGCGACCAGGCTGCCGCCGGCCCAGGGCGCGAGGCCGTTGCCGCTCCTGACCGCCGCCGCCAGGTCGCGCAGCACCCCGCCGAACGCCTCCACGCGCGGTTCGCCGGCCAGCAGCTCCAGTTCCGCCGCCAGTCCGGCCGGATCCGACGCCCTCGGCGCCGGCCTCGCCCGCGACTTCTCCCCACCCGGACGGTTTGCCAACGCACCATTCGGCAGGACCATGTGCCCCAGCCCCTCCGTCCACCCCGTACGGATCATGGGCACGCCGAAGTATCAAGATCCTCAAGAGAGTTGACGATCACTCGGCGACGCCGTGATGACCATCGTAGGGGTAGCGCGTAATCGGACGGTCCGCTTTTCCTTCCATTTATGCAATCGACATCACCGCCCGGAAAATGGCATGCCCATTGCGCCGTGGCCATGCCCGGAAAAGCGGACACGTGTGCGGACGGGGTACTCGTGACGCGGTCCGGCGCCGGCCCCGGCGCCGCGGTGCACCGCCGTCGGCCGGGCCCGGCCGACGGCACGGAGGGTCCGGCCCCTACGATCGGGCCGTGGCGGGAGTACGGGAGCGTCCGAGGCGACTGGACCGGCCGGTCAGGGACGTTCAGGCGTACCTGTCGGGCCGGGGCGGTGTGCTGCCCTTCGCCGTCGCCTCGGCCGACTTCGAACCCCTCCCGCCGGGCGGGGGCCAGGGCGGCCTGCCGTTCGAGTTCGCCGACGAGGTGTCCCCCGACGGCCTGCCGCCCGGGTTCGGCGCCGCCTTCGGCGAGGGCGTGCTCGCGCGCCTGCGGGCCTGGTCGCTCCACGGCGTCCTGCCCTACGCGGTGCGGGTGCGCCTGCGCCGTGCGCAGTGGTGTGAGGGGCGGTCGACGGCGGCCGGCTTCGCGGCGGCCGGGCAGCAGGCGGCGTACGAGTTCTGCGACGCCTTCCACGACGGCGTGGGCCCGCGCCGGCTCTTCACCGTGCGGCCCGGCGGGTGGCGGCAGGAGGCGGCGGGCGAGGCGCCCGCCGTCCGCGATGTGCACGTCCGCCTGGTCAAGCCCGCCGTGTGCGGCCACTACGCCGTCGCCACCGCGGACTTCGAGGCGCTGCCCGCCGACGGGGAGGCGCTCTTCGAGTTCGTCCTGGAGATCCCCGGGAACCGCCTCCCGCCGGAGTTCGCCGAGGCCTTCGAGCGCGGCCTGCGGGAGGAGCTCTACGCGACCGGTGACGGACGGCTGCCCGTCCGGGCGTTCCGGGTCCGCCTGCACGACGCCGAGTGGCACCGGGTGGACTCCAACGAGATGATCTTCCAGGCCGCCGGCCGCCGGGCCGCGGCCGAGGCGCTCCGCCGCTTCCGTGAGGGCCGCCTCCAGGAGGACGGCCTCCGGGAGGACCGCCTCCGGGAGGACGCCGGGCCGGGAACCACTGCGTCCTGACGTAGCGGTCGGACCCCGGGCGCGGACGTCACCCGGCAGGTGTGCCCACCGTCGTCGTGACGCGGACGACGGCGGGCCTGCGCGGGGTGGAGCCGAAGCCGAACCGCACGGGGGTGACCGGCGCGAGCGGGCCGAGCGGCCGGCCGTCGAGGACGGCGGCCACCGCGGTGACCGCGTGGAGGTCGCGGACGCCGTACCACTCCCGGCGGCCCCGCCCGGCGGTGCCCCGGGTGCGTACGCCGAGCAGGAGGCGGGCGAGCGGATCCGTCACGGCGGTCCAGCCGGGCCGGGCGGCGAGCGGGCCGGGCACCGCCCGGAGCGCCAGGCCCAATACACCCCGCCGCCCGGTGGTGAACCGCAGGTCGAGCGCGTCGGCCGTGACCCGCCAGGACGCGCCGCCGCGCTCGACGCGGACCGGGGTGACCCGCACCCGGTCGAAGGTGTACGTGCCGGCGATGAAGCCGGCCGTCCGCTCGGTGGGGGCCAGCAGGAGCCGGTGACCGTCGGCGTACTCGATCATCACGTCGGAGAACGGCCCGAACGGCGAGGCGGCCCAGTGCCCCACGACCAGGCGCGTGCCGGAGGCCGTGCCGACGCCGGCGATCCAGCCGTCGAAGCGCAGGGCCCGGGGCGCGGACGGCGGCTTCACCGCATTCCTCCCCGGACGGGAACGGCGGGGCCGAACGCCGGCGGTCGTGCCGGAATCGACTTTTCCGGAAATCCTTGAATGTTCATCAGGAAGCCCCTTCCTGTGACCTTTGCCACGTCCCGGCGTGTCGTTGTGGTTCGCGCGGGGACGATCCGCTGGCCGAATCGGTCCGCGTTGGCCTGATGTCACTTGATCATTCGTAAAATCTTCATGACGATGGCACTGTGTGCGTAGCCGTACCACCCTTCTGAACCAGATGCACACCGATCGTGTGTACGATGACGAATGGCTGAACTGTGCGCATGACCCGTTCGGATCGCAACGACGCGACCACGCGGCCCCGCCTACAAGGCAATACGCTCGCCCTCCAGGAGTTCTCCCGGCTCGCCGGACTCGTCGGGGGCTATCCCTACGTGAAAATCGTGTTGGACCGCGAGGAGTCGTTACTCCACTTCATCGACAGTGCCGCCGGCACCCTCCACGTCCAGTACGTCGGGTGCGAGATCCTCGGCATGTCGATGGAGGAACTGGCCTGCGGGCTCGACTCCTTCAACGACGACGTCTACCGGAATCCCGATCGCCGCTTCTTCCTGGGCACCCTCGCCCGGCACACCGGAGGCGCCGCGGAAACCGGCCACGCGGACGAGGTCTTCCTCTCCCTGGAGACGGTCGACGTCGACACCATGTCCCAGGAGATGCTGAGGTCCTTCTACCACCGGGTGCGCGAGCACATCGACCCGTCGCTGCCACTGGTCCTCAAGCCGGCCAACCACGAGCAGGAGGGCTACCTCGCCCGCATCCCGGAGACCGAGATACCGCGCGTCCTGTCCCACGAGCTCTATTCCACGGCCTCGTTCGTGCCGCTGAACGCCGGGGCGGCCCACGGGCGGCTGCGGGTGTTCCGCTCGGAGGAGGAGTACCGGGCCGACCCCGAGCCGCTGGACTTTCAGGACATCGTGGTGATGCCCCGGGTGCCCGAGGACATCCCCCGGGTGTCCGGCATCATCCACACCGAGCACACCACCCCGCTCTCCCACATCAACGTGATGGCCGCCGGATGGCGGATCCCCAACGCCGTCGGCGTCGGGGCCGTCGACCGGATCGACCGCGCCGGGCTGGCCGGCCGGTGGGTGCACTACCGGGTCGACGCCGACGGCGAGGACCTCCTCCTCGAAGCCGCCGAGCCGGGTACCGGGGGCGTCCGGCCGGAACCGCCGGCCGAGCGCATCACCGTGGACCGGCCCGACCTCACGCCGACCCCGGTCACCCCGCTGTCCGACCTGCGGGCGGGCGACCACGTCCGGTTCGGCACCAAGGCCGCCAACCTCGGCGAACTCACCCACCTGCTGCAGCACGGCTCACCCCGCTGGCTCGGCTTCTACCGCGTGCCCCGCCCGCCCCGGGACAACCTGCTGCGCTACCTGGCCCGGCAGCTCGGCCTCCCGGAGGACGCGGACGAGGCCGAACTGGCCGCCGCCGCGCAGCACCTGGTGAAGGAACACGCCCACGTGCCGCGCGGGATCGTGCTGCCGTTCTCCCTCCAGCAGCGCTTCGTCGACTCCTCGGCGGAGCTCCGGGGCGCCCTCGACCGGCTCGACTCCGAGCTCCGGCAAGGGACTTCGTCCCCCGGGGAGGCGCCGTCCCGGGACCGGGCCGCACGGATCGGGGAACTCTGCCGCGAAGCGCAGCGGCTGGTCCGCAGCACCCCGCTGCCCGGCCCGGTCCGCACCGAGATCACCCGGGCGCTCGACCTGCACCTGTACGGCGTGCCCGTCCAGGTCGTCCGCAGCTCGTCCAACGCCGAGGACCTGCCCGGCTTCTCCGCCGCCGGACTCTACGAGTCGGTGGCGGACGTCAGCGGCCCGGACGCGGTGCTCGACGCGGTCCGGGAGGTCTGGGCCTCGCTGCTCTCGCCCCGTGCGGTGCTGCTGCGGCTCCAGGCGGGCATCCCCCTGGACGACTGCCGCATGGGCGTGATCGTCCAGGAACAGGTCGGCGCCACCGTCGGCGGCGTCCTGGTCACCTGCAACCCGCTGAGCCCGCAGGACTTCCGCGACGTCTACCTCAACATCTCGCCGCGTTCCGTGACCGACGTGGTCTCCGGCCGGGGCGCCCCGCTCCAGTACCTGTGCAACACCATGGAGGGCGGCAGCCGGACGGTCTCGCTCGGCACCGCCGCCACCGACCTCGACGCCGGGACCAAGGAGCTCCTGCGCAAACTGGCCCTGATCAGCCGGCTGTTGCAGGCGCACTTCTCGCCCGACGAGACGTACGGCGCGCCGGTCGACATCGAGTGGGCGGTCGAGGGCGACCGGGTCGGCCTGCTGCAACTGCGCCCCTTCCGCGCCGCCGGCTGACGCGGCCCCCGGGCACACCATCCCCCGGGCACCATCCCCCCCCGGGCAGCGTCCCGGCCCGGATGCTGCCCGGGGCCTGCGCGCGGCACCCCGAGTGTTGAGCGG
>NZ_JBEYVJ010000291.1:0-9257 GCF_040643935.1 Kitasatospora sp. NPDC047058
ACGGGGCCTCCTGGACGGGGCGGGGGAGTGGCGGTCCACGGACCGGGGCAGGTGGCCGAGCAGTACCGCACTCTCCGGCCGGCGCCGGGCCGGAGCCTCGCGGGCGGCCGGCGCGATCCTCGGCGTCCTCGACGCGGTCACCGCCGCCACCACCCCCGCACGGACGGCTGCGCCTGATACTGGCCGCCGACGCCGCAGAACGCTGGCCCACCTGGCGCCAGCACGACGGGAAGCCGCTGCCGGCCGCCCACCCCGGGCGCCGCACTGACCGTCCTGCCCAACACCACGCGCACCCCGGATGGCCGGCTGCACACCGACGGCCACCACTGCACGCTCCACACCCGACCACCACCCTCACCGCACCAACCCTCGTCCTGGCCGCCGGAGAGGCGCATGGTCCCCGGCTCGGTGCTGTTCCCGCGTGTTCCACGGGTGCTCGGCGTGGGGGACGGCGCTGTTGTGTGGTCAGCGCGGGCCGAGGCCGTGCAGCAGGGTGTCCAAGACCTTGGTAGCCAGCGCGTCGGGGTCGTCGCCGGGGCTGTGCAGGGCCTCGCCGATCAGGGCGTAGTAGACGCGCCGCACCCAGTCGAGGTCCACCGCCGGGTCGAGAAGGCCTCCGTCCCGGGCTGCGGCGAGCAGGTCCAGGCGGTGGGTGGTGATGCCCTCCCAGGTCTGGGCCACCGCGCTGCCCGGCTCGACGGGCTGACCGAGGGCGAAGCCGAAGGCGCTCTTGACCCGGAGCACCTTCACGGTGGCCCGGTGGAGGCGCGGGGCCGCGTGACGCGGGGCGCGCGGCCCACCGTGGAATGAATTCCGCTCATCCCTGTGGCATTCGGGAATCCGGGCCGTAGATTCGCTGTCAGGAACAGTGGTTGACGAGGCGACAGGAGCTCTTGTGGCTGGCACGGAGACGTTCGGCACGGACAGCGGCGTGGGATCGACGATCGCCCTGCTGGAGGCGAGGCTGCCCGAGGTGAGGGAGCGGCGCCGACAACTGGAGGACGAGCTCGCGGCCGTCGTGGCGCAGGAAAACGCCATGGTCAGTGTGCTGCAGGGCCTGGAGGCCCTCGCGGAGACATCGCTGGCAGGCCGGAGCACGACGGCGGCACCTGCGGGCGGGAAGCCGGCAGAGGCGGCGGAGACGGCGGACAGCAAGGACCAGCCGGATGCTGCACCGGCGCCCGCAGAGCCGGTCGGCATCGAGGGCGTGCCTGCCGCCGAGGAGCCCGAACCGCAGGCCGCCCCAGCGAAGGCAACCCGGAAGCGCACCGCCACGGCCCCGGCCGGAACGACCGCAGCGAAGAAGGCTGCTACGAAGAAGACGACTGTCAGGAAGACGCCTTCGAAGAAGACGGCCACGGCGAGTGCCCCGGCCACCGTCGCCCGTGAGCAGGATGCCGCGGCAGCACCCGCCCCGGCGAAGAAAGCAACCGCCCGGGGCACGGCCAAGAAGACAGCCGCGAAGAAGACCACGGCGAGGAAGGCGGCGGTGAAGAAGACCGCAGCTGCGGAGCTGGCACCTTCTGCCCAGCCGCAGACGGCTTCCGCGCCGGCAGCGGCGCCCGGCCGCAGGCGGCGCACCGATGCCAAGAGTGTCCTGGCCGTCCTCACCGGCGCCGACGACTCGCTGCGGGCCCGCCAGGTGGCCGGCCTGCTCGGCCTGGACGGCACGGAAGCCGAAGTGAACGCGGTGCGCACCACGCTGGAGCGCCTCGCCAAGAGCGGCACCGCGCAGCGGACCGGCCGGGGCCTGTACGCGACCGTCTCCGGCTGACAGGGCCCGTCACGGCCTGCTGTAACGTCTGCCCCACCCCCGGTAGCCGACGAGACGAGGGTGCGCCTTCCCTTCGTTGCCTGCCTGCCTGCCGGGCGGCCGGTGGGTGGTCGGAGTGCCCGCTCTGTCGGGCGCGCTGGCCGCCTGTGCCGACCGATCCGTCCCCGTCGGCGGCGGACGGCGGAGCCTGGCAGCTGGGTTCTGCCTGTGCCGCCGGATTGCTGTGGGCTGCCTTGGCGCGGGTGGGTGTGAGGATGACCAGGTGACGTGCTCAGCGGCGCTGGTCACAGCAGCTCGCGCCCGGCCAGGTGGGCCGTCGGCTTTGCGCGTCGGCTCGCCTTGACCATCCCGCGCGGATTGTTCAAAGTTCGGCCCATGTCGAACAAGAGCGTGGCAACCTCCGGCCCGGTGGAGATCGTCCCGGAGTCCGCCGCGGACCGGCTGAAGGCCCGTTGGGCCGAGCCGCCTACACCCGTTCCGCCCTGGTGGAAGCGCATCCGACTCACAGGGCCCGCCAGGGCGGTACTCGTGGCGGGGCGTGCTCCTGATCGCGGGAGTGCTCGCGCTGGCGCCCGGGGACGACGGCCCGGAGCGCTATCGGCTTGATCCGCCAAAGACGATCGCTCTACGACCGGCTGCGCGCCCGCCTGCGCGAGCTGGCCTGCAGGAAGGAGGAGTCGCACCGCCGCGATGGTCGAGCTCCCCGATAACGAGCCCCGCGATCGGGGCCTTCGTCGCCTCGGGGTCGAACGTGCCCTCGGCGTAGTGGCGGTGCGGGCGTCACCGTTGAGCTGCGTGGCGCGCGTGGCATGGTGCTCCTGCGCGATCTCGTCCCACCGGCCGTACCAGAACGGGCCCGCCAGGGCGGCGTCCTCGTCGGACCCCTCATCGGTCCAGTCCCTGCGGAACGCGCCGATCGCCTCGTCGTACCAGGGCTCGTCCTTCTGCAGCGAGGTCGCAGCCTCGCGGCTGCCCTCGTCGATCCTGATCCCGACGGCCCGCATCCCCGGCGTGATCAGCGCGAGGCGTGCGACGCGCTCAGGGTGACGCTGCATGGAGAGGACGCCGAGGTTCGCCCCGGCCGGTGGGTGAGCAGGTCGCGGCGCTCGGGCCTTGGGGGTCCTCGACGTCCAGACGCCGAGCGAGGGCGGCGATGGCGTCGACGTGCGGGGTGAGGCGCTCAAGCACGCAGGCGACCTGCTCGTCGACGGACAGCCCCGGGTCCCGGCAGACGGTCTTCCAACGGTTTGATGTTGCGGGGCTTGGGTGGGTGTTTGCCGGTTGGTGGCCGCGGGGCTTGGCCGGGTGTCAGCTGGTGCGGAAGGTGGCTGACACGATCTGGAAGTAGCGGTTGGCTTCGTCGGGGCGGCCGGTCGGTGCGGAGATCCAGAAGTCGTAGCTGCGGCCTTGTTCGGTCCAGGAGATGTCCTGTACGCGCCGGGCGCCGTAGCCGTCTTCCGGGTAGCCGTTCCAGGTCCACAGCCACAAGGCGGCGTCGGTGGTGCCGTGGAAGACGGTGGGCTGGACGCTGGCGCTGCGGTAGCCGGGGTTGGTCCGCGGGCCGGCGGCGTCCTGCTTCTGGAGTTCGGCCAGGATGCCCTGGCCGCTCGGGGTGGTGGGGTGGACGCCGATGCGGAAGGCGTGGTCGGGTGAGAGGTAGAAGACCCGGCCGGAGGCGTCGGTGCTGCGTACCCAGCCGTCGGGGACGGCCAGCGAGAAACCGGCCGGGTCCCGGCGGATACTGGACCCGGCCGGGACGGCCACCGGGCCGGTGCCGGCCGGGACGGCCGGGGAGGACCCAGCCGGGGACGGCCCGGCCGGGCTCCCGGACGGCGTGCTGGTCGTGCCTGCCGGAGACGGCACCGCACCGGCCTGGGCCTGGCGCTTTCCGAGGTGGAGACCGGGGTCCAGGACGAGGACGCCGGCGGCTGCGGCGGCTGTTGCCAGCGCGGCGACACTCCAGCGCAGGGCGCTCCGGCGGCGGATCTGCCGCATGGCGGGGCGGGCTGCGGGTGTGGCGGGCAGGTGGTCCCCGGCGAGGGTGCCGGGTGTGACAAGCGTGGCGGCCGGCTGCGCCGCGCTGTGCGTGTCACGGCCGGCTGCGGGCCGGGCCGCGGCGTGGACGGGGGCTCCACCGCTCCTGACGGCCAGGCGGCCCGGGCCGGGCTCCGCCCCTTCTGTCGGATCCGTCCCGATTGCCGGCTCCGCTCTGTCTGCCGGCTTTGCCTGCCTTGTTGCGGTGTCGTGGAGCAGCAGTTCCGCTTCCTCGACGGTGGGCCGTTCCAGCGGTTCCTTCTCCAGCAGTGAGCCGATCAGCGGTGTGAGCGGGCCGGCGTGCAGCGGCGGCTCGGGCGGGTCGGCGGCGATGGCCATGGCGGTCTCGATCGCGGTCGCCCGGCGGAACGGCGGCAGCCCCTCCACGGCCTGGTAGAGGGTGACCCCGAGTGCCCACAGGTCGGAGGCGGGGGTCGGGGCGGCGCCTCGGACCAGTTCCGGTGCCAGGTAGTCGACGGATCCCACCAGTTCGCCGGTTTGGGTCAGGCTGGAGGTGCCGGCGATGGTGGCGATGCCGAAGTCCGTGAGCACGACCCGGCCGTCGGGTGCGAGCAGGACGTTGCCGGGTTTGACGTCGCGGTGCACGACGCCGGCGGCGTGGGCGGCCCGCAGCCCGGCCAGGATCTCGCGCCCGATCCGGGCGGCGTCCGCCGCGGGTAGCGGCCCGTTCTCGGCGAGGACCGCGGCAAGGGTACGGGAGGGGACGTACTCCATCACCACGTAGGGGAGTCCCTCGTGTTCCACGACGTCGTGCACCACCACGACGTTGCGCTGGTTGATCCGGGCGGCGCTGCGTGCCTCGCGGAGGGTCCGCTCCAGCAGGGTCGCGGTTTCCTCGGGTGACAGCTCCGGGCGGATCCGCAGCTCCTTCACGGCCACGTCGCGGCCCAGCAGCTCGTCCTCGGCCCGCCACACGGTTCCCATGCCGCCGCTGCCGATCCGTTCCAGCAGCCGGTACCGGCCGGTGATCAACCGGTCCTCGCCCACCTGGGCACCTCTTTCGTTCTCTGCCCGCCCGCGGCGGTCGTCCGTCCGTGACGGGTGATTCCCGAGATTCTCGGCTGCCGGGGGGCTCGGGCGCCAGTTTCCGGGGAGATGTCACCGTTGTTCCCGTGCGCGAACGGGCTGGCGTCCCGCAGCGTCGGGCCGTGCCGGCACGCCGAGGAACCGGCCGGTGACGCGGGTGGCACCGTCGGGGTGGAGCCCGGTAGGCAGGTCCCCGGCACACCAGTACTGCGACGGTGCTTGCCGTAACGAGGCTTCAGCTCTTGCCGACGCCGCCAACGGGACCAGGGCAGGACGTGGGCGATGCGGCGGCGGGCAGGCCGGGTGAGGCGGGCGAGGTGGGTGAGGGTGTGCCGGAGCGCGGCGCTGGTGCCGTGCTGCTCCAGGCCGTTCAGGCGGGCGGCGCCTGCCCACAGGACGGTGCTCGCGGAAGCGGGCGTAGCCGATCAGCCTGGTGGCGGGCTTCTCGCGGGCCGTGGTGGCACGGTCGGCCTCGACGAATGCCCGGTGCGACGCCCGGCCGTCTGCGACGGCGGTGTGGTGCGGCAGGCTGTCGGGGATGACGGCACCGCCCGGGCCTTCGCCGTAGCGCTGGTAGACCTCGGGCACGAAGTCCAGCGGCGCGCACTCGTCTCCGGCCTTCCAGGCGCCGGCCACGAACGCGGCCCGGGCAGGAGTCGGCCGGGGTGTGCCCGACCCGCAGCCTCGCCTCCGGTCCCCGGGCAGGGGCGGGGAAGCGACGCCTTCCAGTTCCGGGAAGCGGGCGGCGATCCGCGCGTCCCAGTCGGTCAGGTACCAGGCCCGCACCCTCCCGGCCCGGGGAGGACGACCTCCTTGACCAGACCCCCGCCCTTCGGCTTCCGTAGCCGTCGGCGTACCAGCTCCCGCTTGCTCCCGGGTGTGTGCAGGACGCGCAGCTGCTCGGCCGTGGCCCTCCGGAACTGATACAGCGCGGCCACGACCTGGTCGCCGGTCCCGGGCTCCACAATGTCGCTGCCCGCCGCCCCGGTGGCGGCGAGCACCCGTAGGGAAGCCCGCGCCTCTCACCGGATTTCTCCCCATGACCGGCCCTCTCCGGGCACGACCCGACAACGGGTCGCCAACCGGTGCGACAAACCAGTGGTGAGTGGCCGTCAAGGTGGCATCACCCCGGCAACCCTAATCCTGTGTGAAGGCGGTCCCGAAGCGCCCCGGCTGGGCGTCGGGTCTGTCTGTCGTGACGGAATCTCGCCGACGTATCCGCTTGTCCTCAACCGGCCGGAACCGAGCGTCAAGAGGCGACGTCCACCAGGACTTTGCCGACCGAGCGGCTCTCGACCGCTCGGTGCGCGTCGGCGGTGCGGTCGAGGGGGAAGCGGATCAGCGGCAGGCCGTGCTCCTCGCCGACCGGCAGAGCACCGTCGCGCACTGCGGCGGCGACGTCCTGGGCGGCCGCGGCGCGTGCTTCCGGACCGGCCAAGTAGAGGATCAGGAACTGGAAGCGTGCGTTGAGCACCATGTTCTGCAGTACGTCCAGTTCGACCGGCCCGCCGCCGTCGTTGGCGTAGGTCGAGATCGTGCCGCGTGTTCTCAGCACGGCCAGGTCCAGGGCGAGGTTCGCGCCGAGCGCCACCTCGGCGATGATGTCGACGCCGTCCGCGGCTGTCTTGCGGATCTCGGCGGCCGGGTCGCCCCCGCGGTAGTTGATCACGTGGTGAGCCCCGGCGGCGGTGGCCAGCCGGGCTTTCTCCGGGCTGCTGACCGTGCTGATCACGGTTGCGCCGGCCCATCGGGCGAGCTGGATCACCGCGTGTCCGACCGCTCCGGCCCCGCCCGCGGCGAGCACCACCTTCCCGTCAAGTGCCCCGGGCCGCAGCCGGCGCGGCCCGTCCTCGGCGACGGTGAGCGCGCGGTGCGCGGTCAGCGCGGGGACGCCGAGTGAGGCGCCGACGTCGAAGCCGGCCTCGTCGGGCAGCGGAACGGCCTGTTCGGCCGGCACGACGGTGAACTCGGCGGCGGTGCCGGTGGGCCGCCCGGCGGCGGCCATGAACAGCCAGACCCGCTGACCTACCCGGCTCTGGTCGACACCCTCACCGGCGGCGTCGATCGTGCCGGCGCCGTCGAGGTGCGGGGTGACCTCGGGGAAGTGCTTGGGGTGGCCGGCGCCGGAACGCGCCTGCCAGTCGGTCGGATTGACACCGGACACGGCGACCCGTACGCGGACCTCGCCGGGGCCGGGCTCGGGCAGGTCGCGGTCGACGAACCGGAGGACGTCGGGGGTACCGGTGTCGCGGTAGATGATGGCTTTCATGCGCTGTCCTCGGTGTCTGGTGGAGGGGGTCTTCCCGGCGTGGCCTGACGCTTCGTCATGCCTTCGGCGGGGGCGAGGGCGGAGTCGCCGCCCGGGCCGCGTCGGTCCCGGTCAGCCGATGGCGACGGGGACGTCGTTGGGGCGGGACCGGATGCCGTCGAGGGCGGCGAGGGTCGCGGCGTCAAGGGTGATCTCACCGACCGCGACGTTCGCCTCCAGGTGGGCGAGGTCGGCGGTGCCGGGGATGAGCAGCACGTTCGGGGCGTGGTGCAGCAGCCAGGCGAGCCCGACCTGGGAGGGCGTGACGCCCAGGGACTCGGCCACGGCGTGCACCGCTGGCTCGTCGGTCGCCTTGGGCAGGCCGGGGAAGGCTCCGCCGAGGGGGAAGAACGGCACCCAGGCGATGCCCTCGGCCGCGCACAGCCGCAACAGGTCCTCGTCGTCGCGGGAGGCGAGGCTGTAGGCGTTCTGCACGCAGACGACGCCGGCGGGCAGGGCACGGCGCAGGCCGTCGAGGGTGACGCTGCTCAGGCCGATCGCGCCGATCTTGCCCTCGTCGCGCAGGGCGGTCATCACCGCGAGCTGGTCGTCGAGGTCGACGATCTGGTCCCCCTCCGGGCGCAGCCCGGGGCCGGTGTCCAGGCGGCGCAGGTTGACGACCGCGAGCCGGTCGACGCCGAGGCTGCGCAGGTTGTCCTCGACGCTGGCGCGCAGTTGCTCGGGTCGCTGTGCCAGGCGCAGCGGCAGGTGCCCGCCAGGGTTGGGGTCGGCCCCCACCTTCGTGACGACCAGAACGTCGTCCTCGGGGCGCAGAGCCTCGCGGATCACGTCATTGGCGAATCCGAAGCCGTAGAACTCGGCGGTGTCCACGTGGTCGACGCCCAGCTCGACCGCGCGGCGCAGCAGGGCGACGGCCTCGTCGCGGCGGTCGTGCAGGCGCTCGAGCTGCAGTGCGCCGTAGCCGATCCGGAAGACGGTGCGGGCTCCTAACGGAGCTGTCGGGGTGGTCACGGCGCGGTCTCCTCGGTCGGTGTTCGCAGGGCGGTGTAGAGCAGTTCGGCCTGGTAGAGCGCCATGATCCGGTGGGCGATCGGGGTGGCGCGCTCCCGGGCCGGGGCCGGTTCGTGGTGCTCGACCTTGACGAGCCAGGCTGTGACGCAGTCGTGCAGCATCGCGCGCATCCGGTCGGTCGCGTCGACGACGATGTCGTGGACGGCCGGGTCGGTGGTCGCCTCGCTCCAGGTCTGCACGCCGACCCGGGCCTGGACGGGGTCGATCGCGGCGGTCAGCCGGGAGAGCAGTTCGTCGGGGTCGGGCGGGACGTCGGCCGCGGCGTACTCGCCGATGGTGTCGGCGCGTCGATGGAGCATCTCGCGGGCGGCGGCGCGGACCAGGTCGGCCTTGTTGCGGTAGTGCGCGTAGATCGAGCCGGTCGACAGGCCGGACTCGGCGGTGATGTCGGCGATCGAGGTCCGCTCCAGGCCGTTGCGGCTGAAACAGCGGACGGCGGCGTCGGTGATCTGGGTGCGCCGGAGTTCCTTGCGCGCGTCGGTGAGCCGAGGCACATCCCACCCCTCACAAAAAGAATCATTGTTCTGCTTGTAGTGACCCTAGCAGAACCAGTGTTCTGTATGCGTGGGGGGCGCGTGCCATCGCGACCACGCCCCTGGACGAGGAAGAAGGCCGCCGGTACCTCAGACCGTTGAACGGCCCAACCAACTGGGGAACGAGAGCGGCACGGGGACGTGCGCCGCTGGCAGCTGGTCTGGATCCGCACCGGCGGCCCCTGGTGCTCGGGCGTGGTGACGGGGTGCCGCCGGCTGGGGGAGCGGTGGCGGACCGCCAGGCCGCCTGGGTGGTCACGGACGGCGCCACCGTCCAACCGGTCCCGGACGGGCACGGCGCGGGCGCTGTCTCCGGTGCCGAGACCGGCGGCCGGGCGCTGCCGCTGCCAGCCAGGGAGGCGGGGGCCGGTGACGCTCGCCGCCGTCCACGATGACCAGGTTGCCGCCGGCCGTGCGAGCGGCTCGCCGATCTCCCAGCTCCGCCGCGTACGCGATGGGCCTGGTCCGCGGCGGCGCGGTCGCCGTCGACCAGCTGCTCTCGCTGGCCCGCAAGACGCGCCGGGACGGC
>NZ_JBEYVJ010000292.1:0-9219 GCF_040643935.1 Kitasatospora sp. NPDC047058
CGACACCAGCGCCGTCGCATCGGACGTGCCGTGCCCCTTGCAGTAGCCCGAGGAAGCCGTGCAGGCGTTGTAGATCTCGATCCCCGGCGCGACCATAGCCGGTTGGTCAGGTAGGTCTCGATCTCGGTGTGGCCGGCCGCCTTGGCGTCCGTGACCCGCTGCTGGAGGCGGGCGACCGAGCCGACCACGGTGGCGTCCCCGTTGAACCGGTTCAGCGCCTTGGTGATCCGCTCCTCGGTCTTGGGCAGGCGCTTGCAGATGTGCTTCGCGCCGTCGTCCTTCGGCGTCGCCGCGGTGGTCGGGGCACCCGAGGGCGAGCCGTTGCTTCCGTCGGCGTACGCGGGCGCGGCGGCGAGGAGGGAGCCGGCGAGGGCGAGCGCGCCGAGGGCGGCGGCCCGACGGCGGGTGGACGTGCGGTTGACGGGCATGGGGCGTCCTTTCGCAGGTGCGGGTCCCGGTGCCGGGACGGTCGCGAGGAGCGTAGGACGGCTTCTTGTGGATTCCTTGTGGAACGGGTCCACGGAGCGGGGACGGCGGGAAGGCGGGCCTCGGGAAGGGGTTTTGACCTGGGGGCTTGCCGTGGGGGCTCGGCGTAGGGGCTTGCCGTAGGGGCCTTCCGGTGCAGGGGCGCGGGGTGGGCGGTGGTCAGTGGCCGGTGCCGGTGATCCAGTCGCGGCGGGCCGGCAGCTCGACGGTCGGCGCGTCCGGGCGGGGCAGCGGCAGCCGGACCTCCAGCCGGCAGCCGGAGCCGCCGGGCGCGGTGGTGATCCGGACGGTGCCGCGGTGCAGGGCGGCCTGCTGGGCGACCAGGGTGAGGCCGAGACCCGAGCCGGGGCTGTCGCGCCGACGGTGGAAGCGCCCGAACACCGCCTCCCGCTCGGCCGGCGCGACGCCGGGACCGCGGTCGTCCACGGTGAGCAGCGCACAGCCGGCCCCGGCCGCGAGGCGGACCGTGACCTGCGCCGGCTCCTGCCCGTTGCGGCCGTGGACGGCGGCGTTGCCGAGCAGGTTGGCGAGCATGATCCGCAGGCCCGGCTCCCAGCCGAACACCCGCACCTCCCCCGGTGCGTCCACCGTGAAGGCCGCCTGCGGGTGGCGCCGCCCGGCCTCGGCGACCTCGGCGTCGGTGAGCTCGGCGAGGTCCACCGACCGGAACGCGTCCAGCTGGACCAGGTCGCCGCGGGCCAGCGTGCTCAGCGCGGTGAGCAGGTCGAGCATCCGGGTGTGGTCGTCGCGCAGCTCGGCGACGATCTCCGCGCGGTCGGCGGCGGGCAGGTCCGGGTGGGCGGCGAGCACGTCCAGGTTGGTGCGCAGGCTCATCATCGGGGTCCGCAGCTCGTGGGAGGCGGCGGAGGAGAACGAGCGGGCCGTTTCCAGGGCCTGGGCGGTGCGCCGGGCCTGTTCGTCGTAGCGGGACAGGAGCAGCGCGAGGGCGGCGGAGAGCTCGTCGACCTCGGCGGTCCCGGTCCGTTCGGCGACGAAGCCGTGGTGAGCCGGGGCGCCGGTGCCCGTACGACCGCCGGCCCCGTCGACACCGTCCGGGGTGCCCGGACCGGCCGGGGCCGCCGGGTCGAGGGTGGCGGCGCGGCGGCTGAGCCGGCGCAGCGGCACGGTCGCCCGCTCGGCGACGACGAACCCAATGAGTGCGGAGACCGGCGCCGCGATCAGCGCCACGAGCAGGACACGGCGCCGCACGGCGGCGGTCTGCCGGTCGGTCTGCCCCGTGGGCGCCATCACCCAGAGCGTGCCGCCGCCGGTGCCCGTCCCGGTGGCGCCGACCCGGACGGTCAGCACCCGCCAGGCGGTGCCCTGGTCGCGCACGGTGGCCGGTCCGCCGGGCGCGGCCGGGAGCACCACGGCGTCGGCGGGCTGCGGGCCCACCGACAACAGGACCGTGCCGTCCTCGCCGGTCACCCGGACACCGGCGTCCAGGGCGGCGTCCAGCACCTTCCGCTGCTGGTTCTGCTCGGCCTTGGGGCGGCCCTTGCTGTCGGCGGCCACCAGGGCGCGGACGGACGGCAGGACGGCGGCGGCGCGGTCGTTGAGTCCGGCGTCCTGCTGGTGCCTCAGGTCCCGGCCGACCAGCGGCAGGAGCAGCAGCCCGGCCAGCACCACCAGCAGGGGCACCACGGCGGCGGCCCAGAGCGCGATCCGGGTGGAGAGCCTCACCGGTGGCCCGGCCCGTCGCCGTCCGGCAGGCGCAGGACGAAGCCGACGCCCCGGACGGTGTGCAGCATCCGGGGGCGCCCGCCCGCTTCGAGCTTGCGCCGCAGGTAGCTGACGAAGGTGTCGACGGCGTCGCTGCGCACGTCGAAGTCGTAGCCCCAGACGCGCTCCAGCAGCACCTCCCGGGAGAGCACCAGGCCGGCGTTGCGGGTGAGGTGGGTGAGCAGTTCGAACTCCCGCCGGGTGAGCCGGAGTTCCTCGCCGTGCAGGCGGGCCTGCCGGGTCGCCGGGTCGATCACCAGCGGCCCGGCGACGACGAGGTCGCGCGGCTGCGGCGGGCGGCGGCGCAGCAGGGCCCGCAGCCGCAGGACGAGTTCCTCCAGCGCGAACGGCTTCACCAGGTAGTCGTCCGCGCCCGCCTGGAGCCCGGCCACCCGGTCGGCGGGCTCGTCCAGGGCGGAGAGCATCAGGACGGGCAGGTCGTCGCCGCGGTTGCGGAGGATGCGGCAGACCTCGGCGCCGCTGATGCCCGGCATCGACACGTCGAGGACCAGGACGTCGGGGCCGGCCCCGTCGGCGGCGGAGCCGGTGGCAGTGGAGCCGGTGGCAGTGGAGCCGACGGCTGCGGGGCCGGAGCCGGTGAGGCGGGCGAGCGCGGTCTCGCCGTCCTCGGCGAGGGTCACCGAGAAGCCGCTCAGCCGCAGGCCGCGCTCCAGGGTGCGCCGGATCGCCGCGTCGTCGTCCACCACCAGCACCCGGCCGCCGGGGCCGGGTGCGGCCGCGGTCTCGGTCCTGTCCATCGGTGCCTCCTGTCCGTCCGGGCTGCCGACCCTCTCACACGGAGGCCGAGGGCGGGCACCGAGGGTGGCGGCGGGTGGCCGGGGGCACCGGCCACCCGTACCGGTTCACCCGAGGCGCGCGTCGAACGCGAGGGTCTCGACCAACTCGCCGACCCGCCGCTCGGGCAGGCCGCGGGCGGTGAACCAGGCGCCGACGTTGCGCACGTCGCGCTCCAGGAAGGAGCGCCCGCGCGGGTTGGCGACGACGTCCACGATCTGCGGCACGTCGATGATCACCAACCGGCCCCGGTGGACCAGGATGTTGTACGCCGAGAGGTCCCCGTGCGCGTAGCCGTCACGGGCGAGCAGCGCCAGGCTGTGGCCGAGCTGCTCCCAGAGGTCCTCCAGGTCGGCCTCCTCGGCGCGCAGCTGGGCGAGCCGGGGGGCGGCCGTCCCGTTCTCGTCGCCGACGAACTCCATCAGGATCTCCGTGCCGGTGATCTGCACCGGGTAGGGGACGGCCACGCCGGCCGACCAGAGCCGGCAGAGCGCCGTGAACTCGGCGCCGGCCCACTGCCCGGCGATGGCCTCCTTGCCGAACGCGGTGCGCTTCGCCATGGCCCGGGTGATCCGGGACTCCTTGTGCTGGCGGCCCTCCAGGTAACCGGAGTCCCGGTGGAACATCCGGTGCTGGGCGTCGCGGTAGCGCTTGGCGGCCATCAGCGTGCGCCGCCCGGTGCCGGGCACGCCGCGCTCCAGGAGGAAGACGTCGGCCTCCTTGCCGGTCTTGACGATGCCGAGTTCGGTGTCGACGGCCGCGAGTTCGGTCACCACCCACGCGGGGCGCGGCTCGGGCCCCTTCTCGGTGGGGGTGGACTGGTCCCAGGTGGACCAGCGGTCGCCCTCCGGCGGGCCGTCGCCGGCCGGGGCCGGGAGGGCGGCGTCGTTGCCGGGGGAGGCGGGGTTGTCGGGGGTGCCGGGGGTGCCGGGGTCTTCGGGGTGGAACGACCGGTCGTCGTTGCCGAAGAAAGCGCCGAAGTCGTAGAACTCGGGCTCGTGATCGTCGCGCTCGGACCGGCGGCCGCGACGGGGTGCGCCCTTGGGGCGGATACGGGAGAAGGAATCGCTGTCGGAAAAGCGCTCGCGCACTACGGTGGCTCCTGAGGAACGGCCCACCGGTGCGCCTGATGTGGCGCGTCGTCAGCCGGTGGGCGAGTGACGGAAGAGAGAGGCGTATGGCGCGCACACGAAGGCGCGCCGCGACAGGGCGGCAACCACTGGTACGCACCTCCTCTTCGTCACTACGTCAGTCCTCGTACGGCGGTGCGGAAGCACAGCGGCACGGCGTCAGGTGCCACGGCAGCGCCGCGGCGGGAACGGTACGAGCTTAGCGCCCGCCAAGATCAGCGCAACCCATTTTCCGGCGCGCGTTCACGTCCACCCGGCCCAGCTGACCGAATTGCCCGCGCCCCGCCCGGGGCGGCGGCCGGGTGGGCCGGGATGCATCCGGACGCGCAGGCGGGGTATCACGCGCACGCGGTGCCCGCCGGGGGCGGGATGGCGTTGGACCGGGAGGGGTGGGATGGACGTCGTGTTCTGGGTGCTGCTGGTGGTCGTCGGCGGCGCGGCCTCGGTGGGGTGGCGGCTGTGGAGCTTCCCCGGCGGCTGGGACCGTGCCTTCGGCGGCGCGTACGCGGCCGAGCGGCGGAAGCTCGCGGCGGCGCGGCGGGCGGTGCGCCGGCTCGGATGGGCGGCGGGCCGGGAGGTGGCCGGGGCCCGGCTGGCGGTCCACCGCAGGACGGCGGCCCACCGGCAGCGGGTGCGCACGGCGCAGCGCCACCTGGACCGGCTCAGCGATCCGGGGAACGGCAGCGTGCTCGTCCGGTTCGGCGAGGCCGCCCTGCACGAGCACGTCGTGACCTTCGAGCGGACGTCGATACCGCTGGCGGGCCTTCAGGTCCGCGACGAGCACTCGGGCGGCACGTCGCACCTCTACCTGACCCGCCCGGACGGCCGTGTCCACCACCGGACGTACCCGCACGGCGACCACGCCGAGGAGGACGTGCGCCGGTTCGCCGTCCGGGTGCAGAACGCGGCCGCGGACGAGAACGACTTCCGCAAGCGGCAGACCGTCATGATCGCGGCGGCCGAGGCCGAACTGGACGCCGTGCGCGCGGACACGACCGACCGGGACCGGGCCCGCGCGGAACTCGCCGAGATCACCGAACGGCTCCGGCTGGACACCCGACTCAAGGCGGCGCAGGCGGAGCTGGCGGCGGCCCGCGACCACTGGCACCGCTCCACGGGGAGCCGCCCCCGGTAGGGCCGGCCGCGCCGGCCGCCGGTGCACCGAGGGCGCACGACCGGGTTGAGCGAACGTTTTTGCGCCCCTCGATCGGGTGGACTTCTCGTCAACCGGGTGCACGATGACGGCAGTTGGCGCCATGGTGGTCCCGGGTCGCTCTGAATCCGTCTCGCGGAGGCCGTATGGGCAAGAAGTACGCATCGGGAAAGGCCGTCGTCATCGGCGGCAGCTACGCGGGGCTCGTGACCGCGCGGGTGCTGGCCGAGTTCTTCGGCGAGGTGGTGGTCGTCGAGCGGGACGCCGTGGACGAACGGACGGGGACGCATCCCAGTGCGCCGCAGGGCTACCACGCGCACGCGATGCTCGCCAAGGGCGGGGAGGTGCTGGAGCGGCTGTTCCCCGGGCTGCGCGCCGAACTCGCGGAGCTCGGGGCACCGGTGTTCGACTACGGGGAGGGGATCGACTTCCTGCTCCCGACCGGGTTCGCCCCGCGGGCGCGGACCGGGGTCATGATCCAGAGCTTCACCCGGGACGAGTTGGAGCGGCGGATCCGGGCGCGGGTGCTGGCGCTCCCCGAGGTGACGGTGCTGTCCGCCACCCGCTGCGAGGGCCTGCTGTACGGCCCGTCCGGCCGGGTGACCGGGGTCCGGGTCGGCCGGCAGGGGGCCGACCCGGAGGAGCTCACCGCCGACCTGGTGGTGGACGCCTCCGGACGCACCAGCAAGACGGAGGAGTGGCTGCGGGCGGCCGGGGTGACGGTGCCGCCGAAGCGGGTGGTCCGGGCGAAGATCACCTACACCTCGATGACCTTCGACCGCTCCGGGGAGCGGCCGGCGGACTTCCGGATCGCGTACCAGATGCTGTCCGCACCCCGCGTGCGGGAGGCCGGCGTCCTCCTGGCGGTCGAGCACGACCGCTGGACGTGCTCGCTGTTCGCGTTCGACGACGAGCCGCCCACCGACGACGACGGCTACCTCGCCTTCGCCAAGGGCCTGCGCAATCCCCGCCTCGCCGAACAGATCGCGCAGCGGACCGTCCAGGAGACCACCCACCGCTACACCAACCTCGACAACCAGTGGCGCCAGTACCACGCCGCCCGGAACTGGCCGGAGCGGCTGCTCGCCCTCGGCGACGCGGTCTGCGTCTTCAACCCCGTCTACGGGCAGGGCCTGACGGTGGCCGCGATGGAGGCGGACCTGCTGCGCGGGATGCTCGCCCGGCGGCGGCCCGCGGAGGGCCTGGACGGCCTGGCCCGTACGTACCAGAAGCGGGTGGGGCGGCTGCTGCTCCCGCCGTGGACCCTGTCGACCAACTCCGACCTCATGTGGAACCCCGGCCGGCAGCCGCTCGGCGCGCGGATCGCGCACTGGTACAACGACCGCCTGTTCCAGGTCGCGGTGAAGGACGCGGCGGTGTGGGCCCGGTTCGTCCGGGTGGTGAACATGACCGCCTCGCCGGCGGCGCTGTTCCACCCGTCGGTCGCCCTGAAGGTCCTCACCGCACCGCGCGCCGCGCCCGGCCCCCACAGCACGGACTGAACCCGCGCACCACCCGGTCCGCCCTCCGGAACGTCACGCTCCGGAGGGCACGACCGGCCGGGCGGCGACTACGCGCGCTGTCCGAGGACGGTGCCGAGGGCGGCGAGCGCCTGCTCCAGTTCCTCGCGCGTGATGGTCAGCGGCGGGGCGATCCGGATCGTGGCGCCGTGGGTGTCCTTGACCAGGACGCCTTCGTGCACGAGCCGCTCGCTGATCTCGCGGCCGGTGCCGAGGGCCGGGTCGATGTCCACCCCGGCCCAGAGGCCGCGGGCCCGGAAGCCGGTGACGCCGTTGCCCTGCAGCGCGGCCAGGCCGCTGCTCAGCACCTCGCCCAGGTCGGCCGCGCGGCGCTGGTACTCGCCGGTGGCCAGCAGCTCGACCACGGCCGAACCGACCGCCGCCGCCAGCGGGTTGCCGCCGAAGGTGGAGCCGTGCTCGCCGGGGCGCAGCACGCCGAGGACCTCGCGGCGGGCGACCACGGCGGAGACCGGGACGATGCCGCCGCCGAGCGCCTTGCCGAGGAGCAGGACGTCCGGCCGGACGTCCTCGTGGTCGACGGCGAGGGTGCGGCCGGTGCGGCCGAGGCCGGACTGGATCTCGTCGGCGATGAACAGGCAGCCGGCGCGCCGGGTGAGTTCGCGGACTCCGGTGAGGTAGCCGTCGTCCGGGATGAGGACGCCGGCCTCGCCCTGAATGGGCTCGATCAGTACGGCGGCCGTGGTCTCGTCGACGGCGGCCTCGAGGGCGGCGAGGTCGTTGTAGGGGACGACGCGGAAGCCCGGGGTGAAGGGGCCGAAGCCGGCCCGGGCGGTCTCGTCGGTGGAGAAGCCGACGATGGTGGTGGTGCGGCCGTGGAAGTTGCCGGCGGCCACCACGATGGTCGCCCGGTCCGGGGCGACGCCCTTGACCTCGTAGGCCCACTTGCGGGCGAGCTTGATGCCGCTCTCCACCGCCTCGGCGCCGGTGTTCATCGGCAGCACCATGTCCAGGCCGGTGAGTTCGGCGAGCCCCTCGGCGAAGCCGGCCAGGCGGTCGTGGTGGAAGGCCCGGGAGGTCAGGGTGAGCCGGTCGAGCTGCCGGTGTGCGGCCTCGACCAGGGCGGGGTGACGGTGGCCGAAGTTGAGCGCCGAGTAGCCGGCCAGCAGGTCGAGGTAGCGCCGGCCCTCGACGTCCTCGACCCAGACGCCCTCGGCCCGGGCGAGGACGACGGGCAGCGGGTGGTAGTTGTGCGCGACGACCGGCTCCTCCGCCCGGATCAGTTCGGCGGAGGAGCGCGATGCCGGGGCGGCGTCGGTGGCCCCGGCGGGGGTGGCCTCGGCGGCGGGGTCGGTGACGGCGGCGGGGGTGGTCATGGGCGGCTCTCCTGGGCGCGGCACCGGGGCTGCACCGGTTCGGTGTACGGGTTCCGCGGCACGTGTTCGGTGCGCAGGTGCGGTGCGCGGGTGACACCGGTGGCGGAGGGCACGGCGCGGCCCCTCCGATTCCGGTGGGGTGGTGATCGGGATGCCTCAACGGTAGGAAGGGGCCGCGGTCGGCGACAAGGCTGATCGGCTGCTCAGGTACGCACGATCGCTGCGTTCCGGGCGGCTTCAGCGCAGCTTCGTTGCGTCCTCGGACGCGGAAGGGTGCAGACCGGCCTCCGGGCTCTCCGGCAGCAGGTGGGAGAGGACCAGGCTGCTGACCGTCTTCCGGATGAACGGCTCGCTCCTGATGCGTTCGAGCACCTCCTCGAAGTGCCCGACGTCGGTGGCCCGGATGTGGAGCAGCGCGTCGGCGGCGCCGGTCACCGTCATGGCCGCGGTGATCTCCGGGTAGCCCCGCACCACCTCGGCGAGGCGCCGGGGCGGGGCCGCGCTGTCGCAGTACACCTCGACGTACGCCTCCGTGCGCCACCCCAGGGCGGCCGGCCTGACCGTGGCGCTGAATCCCGTGATCACACCGTCCCGGCGCATCCGGTCCACCCGGCGCTTCACCGCGCTGGCGGACAGTCCGATGGTGGCGCCGATCTCGGCGAAGCTGGCTCTGGCGTTGTCGACCAGGGCCCGGACGATCCTCCGGTCCAGCTCGTCGAACGGGGCTGCTTCGCTGGTCATGGAGGTCCTCCTGGGCTGCGCTGGGATCCCGACCCTAGTCGGACCCGGCCCCCGCGCGGCGGGTGCGAGGCCCACCACCCGGCCGGGGCGGGCGGAGCGAGGGGCGCGAGGGCTCCGCACCGCGCTGATCGGCGGTCTCGCCGCCCTCGCCTCCGCCGCCGTGCTCGCGCTGCCCACCGCGGCGCACGCGTCGGCCCGGGCGTGGATGTGCACCGAGGGCAACGTCTGCGCCTACAGCGGGCCCGACGGCATGGGCAAGGTGTGCGCGTGGCCGCTGGACGACCCGGACTGGCAGAGGTCCACAGGGAGCAGCTGATGCACCTGACAGAGATGGCGCA